>JAHEKB010000099.1:1701-7890 GCA_024638525.1 Bacteroidota bacterium | reverse complement strand
ATTAAAGCCCTCAAAGTCATTGCTCTCCTTATAGAAGCGCACCATTTCCTCGATCCAGTCAAATACGGCATTGTTGATGTCAACGGCTAGTCTTTCGCCATAGAGTGCGTTCTTTCTACGGCTGTAGATTACCACCCTTTGCTTGTTCATTACATCATCGTATTCCAACAAGCGCTTTCGTATACCAAAATTATTCTGCTCTACTTTTTTCTGCGAACGCTCAATAGTCTTGGAGATCATGGAGTGCTGAATAACCTCGCCCTCTTCATAACCAAATCTATCCATTACTCGGGTTACCCTATCAGATCCGAATAATCGCATGAGATTGTCTTCTAGAGAAACGTAAAATTGAGAAGAACCGGGATCTCCCTGTCTTCCCGCACGACCCCTTAACTGACGATCTACACGCCTACTTTCGTGTCGTTCGGTGCCAATTATAGCCAGACCACCGGAATCTTTAACGCCTTTCCCCAGTTTGATATCCGTTCCTCGACCTGCCATGTTTGTAGCAATGGTTACTGCACCGGGATGACCCGCCTCTTGAACGATATCCGCTTCCCTCTGGTGCTGTTTGGCGTTCAATACATTGTGCTTAATCTTGCGCATGCTGAGCATTCGACTCAATAATTCCGAGACCTCGACAGAAGTGGTACCCACAAGAACTGGGCGTCCTTCTTCTTGCAATCTGATTACCTCCTCAGCTACGGCATTAAATTTCTCTCTAACGGTCTTGTATACCAAGTCTTGACGATCATCTCTTTGAATGGGCCTATTGGTCGGAATAACTATCACATCCAATTTATAGATCTCCCAGAATTCACCTGCTTCTGTCTCTGCAGTACCAGTCATACCAGATAGTTTGTGGTACATTCTAAAGAAATTCTGTAGTGTAATGGTTGCAAAGGTTTGCGTTGCCGCCTCTACCTTGACATTTTCTTTGGCTTCAATGGCTTGGTGAAGTCCGTCCGAATATCTTCTGCCTTCCATAACTCTACCCGTTTGCTCATCGACGATCTTGATCTTGCTGTCTTGAATGATATATTCAACATCCTTCTCGAACATGGCATACGCTTTAAGTAGCTGATTTACAGAATGAATTCTTTCGGATTTGATGGAGAAATCACGCATGATCTCATCCTTCTTTTTTACCTTTTGCTCTTCTGCCAGAGATGATTTTTCCAAATCGGCAATCTCAGCCCCAACATCGGGCATGATAAAGAAAGTGGAATCCTCCCCACTGGCGGTAATTAATTCAATGCCTTTATCAGTGAGTTCAACTTGATTGTTCTTCTCTTCAATGGTGAAATAGAGTTCCTCATCCACAATGTGCATTTGCTTTTGCTGGTCTTGTAGATAGAAGTTCTCCGTTTTGGTCATAATGGCATTGATTCCCTGTTCGCCTAGGTACTTTATCAGGGGCTTGTTCTTTGGGAATCCTCTATAACACCTGTATAGGAGTAAGCCGCCTTCCTTTTCTGAGGTCTTACCCTCAGCAATCATTTTCTTGGCATCTGTGAGCGCGGTGGATAGATATCTCTTTTGTGCATCAACCAATTTTTGAATTCTCGGCTTTAGCTCGTTGAATTCATGTTGATCTCCTTTTGGAATAGGGCCTGAAATAATGAGTGGAGTTCTGGCATCGTCAATCAAGACAGAATCCACCTCATCAATCATCGCAAAGTGATGCTTGCGCTGAACTTGATCTTGCGGGCTGTGAGCCATATTATCACGCAAATAGTCGAATCCAAATTCATTATTTGTTCCGTAGGTTATATCCGCTTTATAAGCATTTCTCCTTTCTTCAGAATGAGAAGGGTAATAGTCTATACAATCCACGCGCATTCCGTGAAATTGGAATATTGGAGCGTTCCATTCGCAATCCCTTCTAGCCAGATAATCATTCACCGTAACTATATGTACACCCCTTTGCCCTAGGGCATTTAAATAAGCCGGGAGCGTAGAGACCAAGGTTTTACCCTCACCCGTGGCCATTTCAGCGATCTTGCCCTTGTGAAGTACCGTGCCCCCAATCAACTGCACGTCATAGTGTATCATATTCCAAACCACCTCAATACCCGCGGCATCCCAGCTGGTTTGATAAACCACTTGATCATCAACAATGGCTATATGTTCTTTCTCAGCTGCAAGATCTCGATCGTAGTTCGTAGCTGTTGCACTTAATTCATCCTCTTCCGTGAATCTTCTTGCTGTCTCTTTAATTACTGCAAAAGCTTCAGCTTGTATCTCTTCCAATATTTCCTCCAGGCGCTCGTCCCTCTGTTCTTCAAGTTGATCAATCCTCTCATAGGCTTCTTCTCGAGCGTGGATGTCGTGTGCCCCTGTATTATCAATTTGTTTCTTTAATTCCGTTATTTCTACATCAATCTCTGACAGATAGTCATTTATGCGAGCTTTAAACTCTGCCGTTTTAGCACGCAATTCATCATTGCTTAATTTATTCAAGCCTTCATAATGCTCATTGACTTGATCTACAATAGGAAATAGTTCTTTGACATCGCGGTCGGCTTTGTTACCGAAAACCTTGGAGATGCCTTTTACGAAAGAATTTAACATTTGATGCTTTTACTATTAACGGCTAAAAACGTGCCACTATTTGGTGCTGCTAAAGGTGAATTGAGTTTGATAGTTGTCCCCTCCACCGTTTGAACGATACTTAATCGTGGTATTGCTTATCTCATCAAAGAGAAAATTGTACTTCTTGTTATTGTAATCTTGCACGTTCATGGTGTCGCCCTTGTTTTGCCAGCTCCAACTGCCTTCCAGTGAAAGCGACTGTCTAAAAATACCATCACTTAGAAACTCAAGTTCAAGACCTCCAACAGAACCTGTTGGATACCAAACCTTATCATAGAGTTTAGCTTTATCACTATCGGTGAGCTGTCCCGTTGAATTATTTGGGCCATCGGCACCATCTTCTTTGTCTTTGCATGCAGAACCCAAAATCAAAGAGGCCGCAATCACAAGTATCATTGAGTATTTCATGGGTATAAATATTGTTAAAAAAGGAGGTTCAAATGTAACCATAATTATCTTTGAACGCTTTGAAGGAAACATGAGGATATTAATACTTGGATCAGGAGGTAGAGAGCACACTTTAGCTTGGAAGATCGGCGCAGAAATTGGAAAGGAAAGCGTATTCATAGCCCCTGGAAATGGGGGTACGGAAAGTTGCGGCACAAATGTGAACATTGGCTTGGATGATTTTAAGGGCCTACTTAGCTTTTGTAAGGACAATGAAATTGACACTTTACTTCCAGGTTCTGAAGATCCAATTGCCAAGGGTGTACGAGATTATTTCGAGCAACATTCGGATATCTACGTTTTCTCACCTGATAAAGAAGCGGGACAATTAGAGGGAAGTAAGACCTACGCTAAGGAGTTTATGCACAGGCATAACATTCCAACCGCGGCCTATCAAAGTTTTGACAAAACTCAAGTAGCGGAGGGGAAGGAATTTTTAAAAGTTTTAAAACCGCCCTATGTTTTGAAAGCCGATGGACTTGCCGCGGGCAAAGGAGTATTGATTATAGATGATCTTTTGGAAGCGCAGGAAGCATTGGAAGACATGCTCCTAAACGAAAAATTTGGAGAGGCTTCTTCAAAAGTGGTCATTGAGGAATTTCTGGATGGAATTGAATTCTCTGTTTTTGCCCTGACTGATGGCAAATCTTATGTTTTGCTCCCAGAGGCAAAGGATTACAAAAGAATAGGAGAGGGAGACACGGGATTGAACACCGGAGGTATGGGAGCAGTAAGCCCGGTATACTTTTTTCAGGATGAGGTCTTTGATAAAACCATAGCCGAGATTGTTGAGCCGACCATAGAGGGCTTTCAGAAAGACGGACTGAATTACAGGGGATTTGTCTTTTTCGGGCTGATCAATGTAGATGGTCAACCCAAGGTGATCGAATACAATGTCCGCATGGGAGACCCAGAAACAGAAGTGGTAATCCCCAGATTGACAGAATCACTTTCTATTTTGATTCACAAGAGCAAGCGCGGAGAACTGACCAATCGAATAGCCTCTATGAGTAAACGATATTGTACCACGGTTTTTTCTGTTTCAGGAGGATATCCCGAATCGTATGAAAAAGGAAAGGAGATCAGTATTCCTGACTGTGATACGGTATTTCACGCCGGTACGATCAGACGTGGAGATAAACTACTGACCAATGGCGGCAGGGTATTGGCCGCTTCGGCTTTTGGGATCAATCTGCACGAAGCGCTTGCGGCCTCTTATGAGCTAACTGAACAGATACAGTTTGACAAACGTTATTACAGAAAAGACATCGGTAAAGACTTAAAGTGGTAAGATGGAATTCTTAAAAAAAATATGGTCGTATCTGACATTTAGTCGCAAGAACAAGACAGACAATTCTTATTTGAATATGATGCATGGGATCAACCGTATCTCGCTATTGATGGCATTGGTCGCAATGATTGCGCTGATCGTCAAATGCAGCCGATAGAATTGGAATGTTTTTTGTAAGTTGAAACTTGAAAAATAAAAAATGTATATCGTACTCCTCATAGCCATCATGGCGGTCAGCTGGTTTGTTCAGTATCGCCTCAGATCCAAATTCAAGAAATATTCACAGATTCCACTTACTGCGGGATTAAGCGGAAGGGAAATTGCTGAGAAGATGTTATCTGATCACGGCATTACCGACGTAAGGGTAATATCTGTCAATGGACAATTGACAGACCACTATAACCCTGTTAAAAAGACAGTAAATCTTTCTCAAGCGGTATTTAATCAACGCAATGCTGCTGCAGCCGCGGTCGCGGCTCACGAATGCGGACACGCTGTGCAACACGCAAGGGCCTATAGCTGGCTGACTATGCGCTCTAAATTAGTACCGGTAGTCAGCGTGAGTTCCAGGTGGATGCAATGGGTGATTTTGGGTGGATTTGCCTTGGCCGCCTACGGTGTAGGCACTACGCTCCTAATGGTGGGTATAGCTATGTTTGCTGTGACCACCTTGTTCAGCTTTATTACACTACCTGTTGAATTTGATGCCTCGCGCAGAGCCTTGGATTGGATAGAAGATAAGAGAATAGTCAGTTCTCAGGAATACGCCATGAGTAAGGATGCTCTTCGATGGGCCGCGATGACTTATGTGGTTGCCGCGCTTGGATCTCTGGCAACATTGTTGTACTACATTGCCCTGGTTAGGGATTAATGAATAAACATCAAACATTCTTCTTTTTACTAATACTGGGCAGCCTGTCTCTGCAGGCGCAAGATTTACGTCTGTTTGGGAAAAAACAGGTAAAAGACGAGCAGTTCAACAAGTCTCAATCCATACTACCCATCTACAAATACAACGGTCTTTCGATTGAACCCTATACGCGTTTTGGTGTGGATTCAGACAAGGATTTAGAGTGGTATCGCATAGCTCGCCTTCCTGATATGCGTAGCTGTGTGGATACAGCTTATACCTATATCTATTTTTCTGGAGCAGATAATAATAGGTCTCAGGGCTACCTGCTAACCATGGTAGGCAACTACTTCAGGAGCAAGCGCACAGTGTATTTCTGGATCGATAGAAACAACGATCTCGATTTTAGCAATGATGGTCCTCCGGATTCTTTGCTCTTTGAAGATCAAAAATTTGTCATCCACTTGAACAATTTACAAGATACAAATGCCACATACGCCCTGAAGTTGAGCAGGTTTAAATACGGCGAGAATGTTCGGTATAAGCGTTTATTGAATGAGCATTATCGCACACATAGCGGAACCAAGGAATTTACTTCGGTCAATTTTTGTTATAGGGAGCAGCGGTATAACAGTATAGTCTATACTTATAAATCAAACACGGATTCATTCAGTTTTGGATTGAAGGACATGAATGTGGATGGCTATTATAACGAAGAAGAAGTAGACATGTTCCACATTGGTCCAATGGGCGGTTTGATCAAGATGGGCGAACTACAAGAACTCAGCAAGAAAAACAAAGAGAATCGCTTTGAGTGGAACGGCAAGCAGTACCAGATAAAGCACATAGAACCGAGCGGAACTTATGTAGATCTAGAATTAGTGAAAGATCCACGACTAAGCAAGAGCTTACCCTTGGGGAAATCTACACCTAACTTCAGCTATTTTAATGTCACCAATAATGAGCATGAGCTGTCTGAATACAAGCATTCTAAAGTCTATTTGTT
>JAHEKB010000099.1:0-1691 GCA_024638525.1 Bacteroidota bacterium | reverse complement strand
GTTTTTTTGGAACAATGAGAGTTTAAGTCCAGAAGACACTTTATATCTTTCGCAAATACATCGAGATTTCGGCGACAAAATCAAACTCATCACTTTGAACCACGGGGATATACCGCGAAAAGTGAGAATGACTTTTTTCTACGATCGCTTGAGCTTCCCTGTGGGTTATAGCAATGGCAAGATCGCCGAACTTTACACATTGGAAGATGTGCCTCGTGGATTTTATTTGGGAAAAAAGTGCAAATTAATCAATGATCGAATCAGCCCTAAAGAGATGTACGAGTTGTTGGTAGAAGAGGGTTATTACTAGTAATCAATAAGCAGATTAGACCAATGCTTGTCTTAGCCTATTCGGGGTTGAACCCTATATCTCGTGTTTAATAGATCTCCGTTCAGGCACCTGCTATTCGCAGTCTTGAACCATTCAAATCCATTGTTGTTATTAGTAAATGGAACGCAGGGAATTTATTCAAAAAAGTCTAGCCGGTGGATTGGTATCCATAGTGGGGCTCAAGGGATGGTCAATGGTTCGAGAACAAAGTAATAAATCCGACATCCTGGGATTTAATCATCTTCCCAGTAAAACAGAAAAGACCATGAATACCGTACTTCACAAAGCAACAAGCCGGGGCAAGGCAGATCACGGTTGGTTAAAATCCAGACATACCTTCAGTTTTGCCAGTTATCAGGATCCAGATCGAATGGGATTTGGAAAATTAAGGGTCTTAAATGACGACAATGTTCAAGCCGGTAAGGGTTTTGGAAAACACCCTCACAACAATATGGAGATAATATCCATCCCCTTAGAAGGAGATCTGGAACACAGGGACAGTATGAATAATGTTGCGGTTATTAAAGAAGGAGATGTTCAGGTAATGAGTGCGGGAAGTGGTTTATACCATAGTGAATTCAACAAAAACGTGGATAAAGAGGTCAAATTTCTTCAAATTTGGGTATTCCCTAACAAAAGGAATGTTGAGCCTCGCTATGATCAGATTGAGATTAACGAGCTAAGAACAGAAAATGAATTTTATCAAATTCTTTCACCCAATCCAGAAGATCAGGGAGTATGGATTCATCAGAATGCGTGGTTTCATTTAGGAGATTTCAACAAACAGACAAGGCTGGATTACAATTTAAAAGCCCAGGGAAATGGGGTCTATGTATTTGTGATAAAAGGCACTGCCTCTGTAAATGGTCAAGCACTGGAGGAAAGGGATGGCTATGGCCTATGGGATATTGAGAAAGTAAATATAGAGGCAGATGCAGAGTCTAGATTGCTTTTGATGGAAGTTCCGATGCGGTAGTAATTAGCAGTAAGCAGTTTGCTTCCATGCTTGTTGTGCTATCCCTAATCCCAATTGGGGTTCAAATCCAAAACGTGCATTTAAAGGTTCCCGGCTCCGGAAAACGGTCAAGCTGGATCACTCACTGCACTTCGCTTCGTTCGTAAACCAAGCAAGACACTACAAAAAAACAAAAGCCTCAACCGCTCTGCGGTTAGGCTTTTGTTTGTGCACCCGGGAGGATTCGAACCCCCAACCGTCGGAGCCGAAATCCGATATTCTATCCAGTTGAACTACGGGTGCAAATGGGGCTGCAAATATAGAAGTTTTAGTGCTTTAACGATCTCGGTTCAAGTCCGCATCAGTTCAAAGAATTTATTGATTTGATAACTTATTGATTAAGGT
>JAHEKB010000098.1 GCA_024638525.1 Bacteroidota bacterium | reverse complement strand
TACAAACGCCGAAAGACCCACTGAAATATCAGGGGTCTTTCGGAAATTTTATTTAATGCAATTATTTAAGTTCAACTTCAGCTCCTGCTTCTTCAAGTTTGGATTTCATAGCCTCGGCTTCCTCTTTGGAAACACCCTCTTTGATCTCCTTGGGAGCTGCGTCAACTAATTCTTTTGCTTCTTTCAGTCCAAGTCCTGTAAGCTCTTTTACCGCTTTTACGACCTGAAGTTTAGAAGCTCCTGCAGATGCAAGAAGTACGGTGAACTCAGTCTGCTCTTCACCGGCAGCGTCTCCGCCACCAGCTGGACCTGCTGCTACTGCTACAGGAGCTGCTGCTGGTTCAATTCCGTATTCGTCTTTCAAAATACCTGCTAATTCGTTTACCTCTTTTACTGTAAGGTTAACCAATTGTTCTGCTAAATCTTTAATCTCAGCCATTGTGTTGTGTTGTTTAAAATTTGAGTTTCGTTAATATTAATTTTCTCTTTCGGCAAGTGATTTCAATAGTCCTGCGATGGTGTTACTGCTAGATTTTAATCCAGAAATAACATTGGTGGCAGGTGATTTCAATAAACCGATAATTTCTCCGACTAATTCTTCTTTAGATTTCAGATCTACCAGAGTTCCCAGTTGATCGTCACCTATAAAGACATCAGAGTCAATATAAGCACCTTTTAATAGTGGTCTGTCGCTTTTTTTACGGAACTCCTTAATAGCGACAGCTGGCGCTTTAGGGTTGGAAGCAAATAGGAGTGCCGTGGTACCTACTAAGGTGTCTTTCAACTCGCCCCATTCGATCTCGCCGCGCTCTAGCGCTTTGTGAACGAAGGTGTTCTTGATCACTTGCATTTTGACACCGTTTTTATGAAGGAGTTTACGCAAATCATTATTAGAATTTGCCGACAAGTTCGAACTGTCCGTAACGTACACGAACTTGTACTCTTTCAAATTATCTATCAGTTGTTCTATAACTGTGTTTTTCTCTTCTCGATTCATGACTTTTCTCTTTAATCCAGGGTCTTGGTATCAATTTTAATTCCAGGACTCATGGTGCTCGACATGGTAATGCTTTGGAAGTAAATACCTTTAGACGAAGTTGGCTTCAACTTCTGCAGGGTATCTATAAGTTCTTTGGCATTATCGTAAATCTTGTCCGCTTCAAATGAAACCTTCCCAACCGATGTGTGAATGATTCCAGCCTTGTCTACTTTAAAGTCGATTTTACCAGCCTTTATTTCTGTAACCGCTTTGGCTATATCCATGGTTACTGTTCCAGACTTTGGATTGGGCATCAAATTTCTAGGGCCCAATATTCTTCCCAGTTTACCAATTTTACCCATTACGGCAGGCATAGTAATGATTACATCAATGTCTAACCATCCGCCTTCAATCTTGGCAACGTAGTCGTCTAGTCCAACAAAATCTGCACCCGCTTCTTTGGCCTCATCTTCCTTATCTGGAGTAACTAGTGCCAAAACACGAACTTCTTTTCCAACACCGTGAGGCAATGAAACTGTTCCGCGGACCATTTGATTTGCCTGGCGAGGATCTACACCCAATTTAACATCGAGATCAACACTCGAGTCAAATTTGGCAGCAGTAATCTTCTTTACGATTTCACTGGCCTGCTCCAGGCTGTGAAATTCGTTGCGGTCATAGGCTTCAAATGCCGCTTTTCTCTTTTTTGAAATTTTTGCCATTTCTCTTTCGATAACTTAATTATCTTCCGGAAACTGTCCGGTAACAGTGATACCCATACTCCGCGCTGTACCTGCAACCATTTGCATGGCAGATGATACAGTTAGTGCATTTAAATCGGGCATTTTATTTTCAGCAATTTCCTTGACCTGATTCCAGTTCACGGATGCTACTTTAACCATATTGGGTTCAGGAGAACCTTTCTTCTTCTTACTGGCCTCTAACAATTGCGCTGCAACCGGTGGAGTCTTAATAATGAAATCGAAAGAGTTGTCTTGAAAAACAGTAATTACAACGGGCAATACTTTACCCATTCTGTCTTGAGTTCTGGCGTTGAACTGCTTACAGAAGTCCATAATGTTCACACCCTTTGCACCCAATGCAGGTCCTACAGGAGGTGCCGGATTGGCCGTACCCCCCCTAACTTGTAATTTAACGTATCCTTTAATTTGCTTTGCCATGTGGCTTATTCTTTTTCTACTTGTATATAATTCAACTCAAGCGGGGTCTTTCTACCAAAGATCTTAACCATAACCTTGAGTTTTTTCTTCTCTTCGTTCACCTCTTCGATGACTCCACTAAATCCGCTAAATGGCCCGTCAATTACCTTGACAAACTCACCTGTAATAAAGGGCTCTATGTGGCTTTCGCCTTCCTGGTTGGTTTCGTCTACCTGACCAAAGATTCTGTTCACCTCTGATTGTCTCATTGGAACGGGCTCTCCGTCTTGACCTAAAAATCCAACCACACCATTTATACTTCTAATGGTAGGTACTACCTCACCAACTAATTGCGCATTAATCAAGATATATCCCGGATAATAAGAAACCTCTTTACTGGTTTTTTTACCCTTCTTAATCTCATACACTTTTTGAGTAGGAATAAGGATTTCGGGCACATACTTGCCCAGCTTCATATATTGAAGCTCAGACTCTATCATGGCTTTGACCTTTTTCTCCTTGCCACTAATGGCTCTCACCACATACCACTTAAATTCGTCCTGAACCTTTTCCATCTTTTACTTTAATAGACTGTAAAGAATATCTATAATGAATCCGAAGGCCTGATCTATCAATGATATGGCCAAGGCAAAAAGTATAGAAGCCACAATCACTATTATAGTGCTGCTTCTCAACTCTTCCCATGTGGGCCAAGTCACCTTATTAATCAATTCGTCGGCGGTATCTTTCCAGATCTGTGTTATCCTACTCATATTTCTAATCTTGCACGGGTGGAGAGATTCGAACTCCCGACACCTGGTTTTGGAGACCAGTGCTCTGCCAGCTGAGCTACACCCGTTTGTGCCTTATATATGATTATTCTATGATTTCAGTAACCTGTCCGGCACCAACTGTTCTACCACCTTCTCTAATAGCGAATTTTAGTCCTTTTTCCATCGCTACAGCATTGATCAACTCTACCGTAATACTTACGTTATCACCTGGCATAACCATTTCAGTTCCATCTGGAAGCATGATTTCACCAGTAACGTCAGTTGTTCTGAAATAGAATTGAGGTCTGTACTTGTTGAAGAATGGAGTGTGACGACCACCTTCTTCTTTGGACAATACGTAAACCTCTGCTTTGAATTTTGTGTGTGGAGTAACAGAACCCGGAGCTACGATTACCATACCTCTTCTTATATCTGTTTTCTCGATTCCTCTCAATAGGATTCCTGCGTTGTCACCTGCCTGACCTCTATCTAGAAGTTTGCGGAACATCTCAACTCCAGTACAAGTTGATTTCAAGTTCTCAGCTCCCATTCCGATAATGTCAACAGAGTCACCAACGTTGATGATTCCCCTTTCAATTCTTCCTGTTGCAACCGTACCACGACCCGTGATTGAGAATACGTCCTCAACTGGCATCAAAAATGGTTGGTCTGTTACACGAGGAGGAACTGGAATCCACTCGTCTACTTGGGCCATCAATTCAACTACAGAATCAACCCATTTTTGCTCTCCGTTCAATGCACCTAGCGCTGAACCTTGAATAATAGGAGTGTTGTCTGCGTCAAATTCATAGAATCCAAGGAGATCTCTAATTTCGATCTCAACGAGTTCTAGTAGTTCTTCATCGTCTACCATATCCACTTTGTTCATGAACACAACCAAACGAGGTACACCAACCTGACGAGCAAGTAGGATGTGTTCTTTAGTTTGTGGCATAGGACCATCAGTAGCTGCTACGACCAAAATCGCACCGTCCATCTGAGCAGCACCAGTAACCATGTTCTTTACGTAATCCGCGTGACCTGGACAGTCTACGTGGGCGTAGTGACGATTTGCTGTTTGATACTCAATGTGAGCAGTGTTAATGGTAATACCTCTTTCCTTCTCCTCTGGAGCAGAATCGATGGTATCGAAATCTTGCTTGTCGGCCAATCCTTGACTGGCTAATACAGAACTAATAGCGGCTGTTAAGGTGGTTTTGCCGTGGTCAACGTGACCAATAGTACCGATGTTTACGTGTTCTTTAGAACGATCAAATGTTGCTTTTGACATGATAAATATTAATTTATTATACTACAATAAATTTAGAGCCAACGATGGGAATTGAACCCACGACCTCTTCCTTACCAAGGAAACGCTCTACCCCTGAGCTACGTCGGCTTGTTAAACAGAAGCATTCGGGTCAGAACCTGGTCAGTGTCCAGTCTCATCACTCACTCTTAATTAATCAACTCCCTTTTTATAGTTTGTCGACTTGAGCGGGAGACGAGGCTCGAACCCGCGACCTACAGCTTGGAAGGCTGTCGCTCTACCAACTGAGCTACTCCCGCTTATTACTAAATACCAGATCTCAAATTCCAAATCCCAAATGGTCACATTGTGTAACCTCACGCGCTAAAAACCAAAGGCTTCTATACACCTGAATATTGGAATCTCCAATCTGAGAGTGGGGAGAGCAGGATTCGAACCTACGAAGCTTTCGCAACAGATTTACAGTCTGCCCCATTTGGCCACTCTGGAATCTCCCCAACCTATGGAGCCACCTGTCGGACTCGAACCAACGACCGGCTGATTACAAATCAGCTGCTCTACCAGCTGAGCTAAGGTGGCAACATTCTTAAAATGAGGGGATTATATCAAAGAACAAAACGCACTTCTCTCCCCGCCGTTTTTAAGGTGGGCAAAAGTAAGTCTTTTTTTGATTTGTTCAAGGCTTAGGAAAAGAAAATTATTAAAATTCAGACGGCATAGCTCAAAAGCCCTTGTAGCCTCGCTTAAAGGCCATTTTATAGGCCTTCAATTTCTAGTGATCTGCCGTCTTTTGTTTAAACCTTTTGACCTGTCTTTTCAGTGCTTCAACTGCAAGGTCAGTTGCCGCCTCAAAAGAGCGTGCAACTTCCTTTTTCACAAAACTGTTCTGCTTAGCGTTGATCTTGATCTCCACTTCCTTATTTTCTTTTTCTGAAACATTGTGCACTTTGAGATAAACCTGAGAATCTAAAATGCCGTCATAAAATGTGGTGAGTTTGTCAATTTTCTTACTGATGTAATCTCTGAGTTTTGCATCTGCTTTGAAATGGATGGCTTGGATTTCTGTCTTCATACGCTATTAGTTTAAGGTGTTGGTTTACGAAAAAGGATGCGTTTGTTTATACACCTTTTTCAATTGTTTAATGTCATTATGGGCATACAACTGTGTTGCGCTCAAACTACTATGCCCAAGTAGTTCTTTGATCGCATTGATATCTGCTCCGTTCTGCAACAAATGGGTGGCGAAAGAATGCCTCAAGACATGAGGACTCTTCTTATCTGCATAAGTATTGCCCAATGCCTTATTGATCATGCTGTAGACCCAGCGTTCACTCAAGGCATTCCCGTCTTTTTTAGAAAATAAAAAAGCACCGGGGATATTGTTGTGTTCTTTATAGGTCAACAAACGCTTTAGTTGCTGTTCGAGTTCTTTGGTAAACGGTATTAATCTTTCCTTATTACCCTTGCCGATTACTTTTATTTCTCCCTTGGAATAATCCACATCCGCAAGCTTCAGTCCAATGAGTTCAGCTCGTCTCACGCCCAGATGATAAAAGGTAGAAATGATGGTCATATCGCGATAGGACTGGTAATCTTCAGCTTCAGCCTCCATAGTATTTAAAAGTTGATTCATATCCGATACCTTGACATAGGAAGGGATGGTTTTTTTGATCTTTGGCAACTGAACTTCTAAGCTGATGGGGTCTTGGATACCTTGCTTGCTCAAAGCCTTTAGGTAGTTTCTTATAGCACTAACCTTTCTGTGAATGCTCTTTGGAGAGATTTGATTTTTTGCCAGCTCCCTAACCCATGACCTTATGCTCTTGCTATTGATAGTAGAAGGATCTATGTCCTGCTCTCCTCGCTTAGAGAAAGTAAAGAATTGATTCACATCTCGCAAATAAGCTTGGCTGGTATGCTGGGAATAGTTCCTTACCGCCTGGAGATAATCTTCAAAAAGATGTTTGTAAGGAAACTCCCTTCTCATTGAAAGAAGCAAGTTAATGAAATTTCATTCTCTGTGAAAGAGAATGAACTAAAATTTAATTGGACTGCTGCTGTTGCTTGTAGCGAGCTTTGATGATCTCTTTTCTTCTTTTGATAGAAGGCTTAATGTAGGCTTGCCTTTCGCGCAATTCACGCATAACTCCGGTTCTCTCGAATTTCTTCTTGTACTTCTTGAGCGCCTTGTCGACAGTGTCGTTCTCTTTGAGATTAATTATCAGCATTTTCTTTAAAGGGTTGCAAAGATAGAATGATGTATTGTATTAATCAAACTCTAATTCAATATTTGGCGAGAAATCACCAATTTCTGTATCTCGGAGGTACCTTCACCTATGGTACAGAGTTTGGAATCCCTGTAGAATTTCTCTACCGGAAAATCTTTGGTATATCCGTAACCGCCAAAAATCTGAACCGCTTCTGTCGAGGCTTTTACAGCAACTTCTGAGGCATAGTATTTGGCCATTGCGCTTTCCTTGGTTACTGGCATACCCGCGTTCTTTAGATAAGCAGCCTGCTGGATCAGCAATTCTGAGGACTCTATCTCCGTTGCCATATCTGCCAGCTTGAAGGATATGGCTTGAAAGTTTGCAATGGCTTTCCCAAACTGCTCTCTCTCCTTGCTGTATTTTATCGAGGCCTTGAATGCACCTTTGGCTATTCCAAGTGAAAGTGCAGCTATTGAAATCCTTCCACCATCCAGGACTTTCATCGCTTGAATAAAACCCTCCCCTTCTGCGCCTAAGAGATTCTCATCGGGAACAAAACAGTCTTCAAAAATCATTTCTGCCGTTTCAGAAGCCCGCATGCCCAATTTGTTTTCCTTCTTGCCTCCTTTAAATCCTTTGGTTCCCCTTTCGACGACAAAAGCACTGATTCCTCTGCTGTCTAAAAGATCCCCAGTTCTTGCCAAAACAACAGCTACATGGCCACTGATTCCGTGAGTAATCCAGTTCTTGGTTCCACTGATAACCCAACCTCCATCAACCTTTTTTGCCGTGCACTTCATCCTTAGGGCATCGGAACCTGTATTGGGTTCTGTCAACCCCCAGGCGCCAATCCATTCGCCCGTAGCTAGTTTAGGCAAGTACTTTGATTTCTGCCCGTCATTGCCAAACTGCAGGATATGCCCGGTGCAAAGCGAATTATGAGCTGCTGTTGAAAGACCGATCGAGCCACAGACCTGTGAAATTTCATCTATCACTGCTGCGTATTCGTGGTATCCCAGTCCTGCCCCACCATACTGTTCTGGAACTAGTACTCCCAAGAATCCTTGTTTTCCCATTCTGTGGAATAGATCTAATGGGAAGTGTTGAGATTCATCCCATTCCATCACATTTGGTCTAATGTATTTTTCAGCAAAATCTCTCGCCATTTGGCGGATCATTGCTTGACTCTCTGATTCCTTAAAATTCATTTCTATTTGAGGGCATTCTGGTGGTGCAAATTTATTATTTTGACTCTGATATTTTAACCGTCCAGTCTATATAAGGCGACAATCTATCGAGCTTTTCTGGACTAATAATCAAATTTTCAATTAAATCGTCTTCACTATAGCATTGAATCCCGCGATTTCTGAGATTGAATAATGCTTTTACTTCTTCATAGTCCAAATAGGGATGTCTCAATAGTGTTTTAAAATCGGCACTGTCTAAACTAATCTTCTTCAATGCGATATTGTCATTTATGATCTGGTCTTGGACTTGCATATAAAGTTCAGGAG
>JAHEKB010000097.1 GCA_024638525.1 Bacteroidota bacterium | reverse complement strand
CAGTGAATTGGGGTGACGAAGGTGTGGGCAGTGTGAGTGTCCAAGAAACATCAAGGCATGGTTGTGTGAGCAATACCAATGTGATTATAGTAAATAAGACCTATGTTCTAATCGGTAATCCGGTAACAGGACCAACAGAGGTTTGCGAGGATGATATTGCCAATTACCAGACCCTTGAAGTAAACGGCTCCGTTTACAACTGGGCAGTGACGGGAGGAAGTCAAATTGCTGGAGATTCGTCTTACAGCATAGATGTAAGCTGGGGAAGCGCCGGCACCGGTAGAGTAGGAGTGCAGGAAAAAGCATGGGATGCGGTGAACAATCGCGAATGCCTGAGCCCTTTCATTTATCTAGATGTCAGCATCAATCCCAAGCCTATCGCAGACGAGATTTTCGGTGACTTTGAGTTGTGTCAATATGACGATAGCGTAGATTATTGGATAGACGGCTTCCCAGATTCGCGTTATCTGTGGGCCATAGATGGGGACACAAACAATATTGTAAATCAAGGTCAACAGTTGATTGTGCAATTCTGGGATCAAGCGGGCTCTTTTGTCATTTCCGTTAAGGAAATTACGGCCGCGGGTTGTGAAGGTGAGTGGGTTGACTCTATTGTAGTGGTTCATCCTAAACCTACTACAAGCATCATTACTGGCCCTATGGTAGTATGCCCGGAAGATGTTCTCGACAAAGTGTATAGCGTCAATGGATTTCCAAATTCTAATTTTATATGGGCATTGGGTGGACAAAACAGTTTTACAGGTCAAGGAACAAATACGGTGACTGTTGATTGGGAACCAAGATTGCCCAATGGATATTTAAATGTGGTTGAAATTTCAGATCAAGGCTGTCCCGGAGACACTCAAAACGCAGTGGTTCTCATTGATCGTTTGGCCATAGACTTGCGTTTTATTTCAGTAGGAACTCCAGACAACAGAATGATCATTAACTGGCGATTGTCAGAAACGGCAACGGCCGATGACTTTACTGTACAGAGAATTGACAGCATTAGTGGAGCTTGGATCGATGTCATTACCGTTCCCGGCAATGTATTTGAATATGTTGAGCAGGGAATCAATACAGACAGTAGGGCCTATGACTACCGAGTTATAGCAACAAATCAATGCGGAACGCTGATAAACTCAGAAACACATACCAGTGTGCTTCTCCAGGGTTATCAAGATGAAGACTTTAACATCAACATAGCATTTAGCGAATATCTTGGATGGGATAATGGAGTCAATAGGTATGAAGTTGTGGAAAGTATAAATAACGGACCCTATGCATTCACTGGCTTTAGTCCCTTGCCACGCGAAAACACCTTGATTCAAAACCAGGTGGATGAATACCTCAAATGCTATAGAATCATTGCTTATGAAGAAGGCGGGGAGCAGACCAACAGTTGGAGCAATGAAATCTGTTTCACTTTTGAGCCCAGTGTCTATGTTCCCACGGCCTTTACTCCAAATGGCGATAATCTCAACGATCAATTTGGAATCGTGGGTGTTGCCGTCAAAACTGTAACATTTGAAATTTACAACCGCTGGGGTGAGAAGTTATTTGAAGCAGATGGCCTAGATGACAAATGGGATGCGACTTATCTTGGAAATGAGGTACCAATGGGCACATATTTGTGCGTAGTCAAGTACACCGATTTTGAAGACAAATTATATCAACGCAGCAGCACTATCAATCTTATTCGTTAGTCTGATCAGTTGCATGCCTAAGCCCGAGAAGAAGGGTGTGGAGCACAATCATTATTTAGATCAGGTAGCTCAAAATCATTTGATCATTCGCGAGAAACTTCAAGAGTTCAACAATAAGTTGCCTGCGTATAGAGACACAGCCAGTTTCTTTGATGAACTTTATCCCATGATGTTAGAGATCGATGATATGATGGCAGCTGCAGGGACACCTGAACTGAATAACAGGGCAGATACGCTGGCCGATGCCAGTTCTGGGAGATTACTCAATGATTATAGCAGCTTAATAAATGAGCACTACATATCCTTGTTTAGTGTCTATCACAAAGCGGGAGATACATTAAATGCTCAAGAACAGCAGAGGGTGGATAGTGTATGGAATCTGATTATTGAGAACGATCAAAATTCACTGAAGGTGTATTTTAGGTTCAATGACCTAGACTCTGCCACTCTTTCAAAGTTCGAACCGCTTTATCGTCAATAGACCCGAGCAACTTATTGGAATTGAATGTGAACCAATTGCTTGGTGGCAAAGAATTCTTCTTTAAACCATTTGTTTAGTGGATATGATATAATACGGCAGTTGGGATATGCTGCTCTGGCTTCATCCAACTCATTTGATAGATTTCCACCTTTTAACAAGAGGTATTGACCATTCTTCTTTAGCTTATTTGCAGTCCAGTCTAGTAGTTGTACGGTTTGTGCTACCGCTCGGCAAACGATGATGTCATAGTGATCATCCAGTTCTTCAACCCTTGCCTGTTGAGCCTTGACATTGCTTAAGTCTAAGGCTTCGCTCACACTTTGAACCACCTTGATTTTTTTGGCTATGGAATCAATCAAGTTAAAGTTGACCCTCGGAAAAGCTATGGCCAGTGGAATACCTGGAAATCCGCCGCCGGTTCCCATGTCCAATACGCGTTTATTTTCCGAGATCACATTCAGTTTTAATGGTGCTAAGGAGTGTAGCACATGCCGTTCATAAAAAGCCGCCATATCCTTTCTGCTGATTACATTGATCTTGGCATTCCATTCTTCATACAAAGCCCCTAACTCACGGTATTTGGCCAATTGATCTGAGTTGAATTCGCGGAAGTAATGCTTGATCAATTCCATTTTTTGGGTTTGATGATGGGTCTGATTGCACCAAAGAATAGGAGGTATAAGGTGTAGCTCAGATCATATAGGGGGATAAAATAAGCGATACTTTTCATTTGAAATCTAAGCGCAGCTTTTCCCATGACGATCCATTGAAACAACCATTTTAAAGTCAAAATGGGCAGTAGGACAGTGTAGAGTTGGGGATTTAAAATACCGATGACCGCACACATAGTCCACAGCAATTGTGCTAAGCTATAGTTGAACAAGAGGTTTTTAAACTTCAGCTTATAGAGTTTGGCAGTACTTAAATGTCGGGTCTTTTGCCGAATGTAAGCGCCGAAGTTCGCCGGTGCCTCAGACCACATAAAGCTATCGGGATGCAGGCAAACAGCAACATTATGCCCTTTGGCAACTTCTTGAATAAAGAGATCATCATCTCCAGACATCACGTGTTGATGGCTAGCAAAGCCCTTGTTCTCAAAAAACAGGCTCTTGGTGTATGACAAATTTCTTCCAACACCCATATAGGTCTTAGCTCGGAGTGCATAGGAGATATACTGCAGAGCAGTGTGAAAGGTTTCGTATTGACTCATAAGTGACCACAGGCGCATTTTGTGTTTTAAAGGAGCGATTCCCAGAACGATGGGATTCTCGCCTTTGGCCTGCATCATGTGTTTTATCCAATGCTTTGAGCTTGGTTTACAGTCAGCATCGGTAAAGAGCAGATGTTCGTGCTGAGCAGCTTTGATTCCCATGGTCAATGCAAACTTCTTACCCCTTCTGTAGCGCTCATCCAACTGAAGGTCTACCAGCTTGAGATTGCCGTACTGCTGTGCATATACCTTAAGCAGGTCTGAGCTGCCGTCATAACTTCCGTCATTGACCACTATAACTTCAAATTCAGGGTAATTCTGGTTGAGTATCAGCGGCAAATGAGCTTCTAGATTTTTTCGTTCATTTTTAGCTGCGATGATCACCGAACAGGCCGGTGTCGACATGCTCTGGGTAGCCTTGTGATTTGAAGCTTTAACAAAGAAAAAGAGGTAGTACCAAAGTAGAGTTAGTGTGGCTAGAGAGCCGAGTCCAATCAATACCCAATCCAAAGTGCTCATTGGGCTTCAAATTAAGTACAGAACAGCATCAATTGCTCTTGCGAAAGCCAAGTGTGGGTAAAATGTCGGGTTTTGACTTGTCATCTACCTCTATGGAGGACAAATCTTTTTCAGTGATCGTCTTGATCATTTTTTTGCTTCTCTTGTCCGTATCCATTTCACTCATTCTCAAGTTTTGATTGCGAATGGCCTCCTCTACAATCTTGCGTATGGAACGCCCATTGCCAAAATACTTGTCTTTGTTGGAGTGCAATTCATTGATTTTATCAGCCAATACAGTTTTAGCTTTGGCACTCAGGACTAGGCTGTATTCGGTGAACTGATTAAGTGCGATTTCACGCAGCATTGCTGGGTCGAAATCTTCAAACTCAAAGATCTTATCAAATCTGGATTTCAATCCTGGATTCGATTCCAAGAATTGCCTCATATTGTCTGTATATCCCGCAGCGATGACAATGAACTTGCCTCTGAAGTCTTCCATCCTTTTCAAAATGATTTCGACCGCCTCTTTTCCGTAATCTGAATTTCCACCTTCTGTTAGGGCGTAGGCTTCGTCGATAAACAGGACGCCTCCCATGGCTTTGTCAATAATCTCTCCGGTCTTGATGGCGGTTTGCCCGATATAACCTCCCACTAAACTCTGGCGATCACATTCTATCAAATTGCCTTTTTCCAATATACCCAAGGCCTTATATATCTGTGCGAGAATTCTGGCAACAGTGGTCTTACCCGTGCCTGGATTACCAGTAAAGACCGCATGAAGACTAAATGCATTTTGTACATCTTGGTCGGTCTCTCGGTAATAGCGAACCAGTTTTACTAAATTTTCTATTTCCTGTTTTACTTTTTCTATCCCAATCATGCCATTGAGTCTGGCAAGGGATTCTTCAAGCAATTCCTCGTCTATGGGGATGTCAGGACTTTGAGATTGCAAATTGATGCTGAGTTTCTCTACATCTTCAACTGTAATCAAAGACAGTTCATCAATACTGAGATCTGTTGGAGATTCTGCACTCATAACCCTAATGCCCAAATTGAGCTTACACTCTTCAATCAGGTTGACAACCAGTCTGGCATTGCCAAAGAACTTATCTCTGTTCCTGTAGGCATCTACCAATTTTTTATAAAAGAGTTCTTGTGCATCTTCCGCAAAGTGGATTCCCTTTTTTCTAGCCTTTAAAAGTGCGATCTCCATCAATTCCTGAGGGATATAATCGGGAAAATCATAGATCATTCTAAATCGGGATTTTAAACCGGGGTTGGATTCCAAAAAGGTATCCATTTCTCCGGGGTATCCCGCAGCTATGATTGCGATATCTTCTCCATCGGATAATTCCTTTAAAAGGATCTCAATGGCCTCTTTGCCAAAATCCTTAGCGTCGTCGTCTTTTCGCGCTAGAGAATAAGCCTCGTCAATAAAGAGGATGCCACCGGCAGCCTTTTTTATTGCTGCTTTGGTCTTTGGTGCAGTTTGCCCGATGAATTCAGCCACAAGATCTGCGCGATCTACTTCGTGCACATGCCCTTTGCTCAACAGTCCTAATTGCTTGTATATTTTTCCCAGCTTTCGGGCGACAGTCGTTTTTCCCGTACCTGGATTTCCCTTAAAGATACAGTGCAAATTAATCTGGTCTTCCTCCTCAATGCCCCGGTCTTTCCGCAGGCTAATGAATTCTAAGAAATTGGAGTATTCCTTGATGCGATCCTTGACATTGTCCAGCCCGATGAGGTCATCCAGTTCGTGTAAGGTGTCTGCAATCTCGCTTTCCGTACGTCGGGTTTTACTCGCCGCTTTTTGAGGGATCTTAAGGTCTTCCTCTGCATCAATTATGTATTCCACAAAATCGTGCCCGATGTGGAACTGCTCTTCTAAGATCAACTGATCCATGAAGATGATATTGAGCAGATAGCTACCCTTGTTCCAGCTTCCGGGTTTATCCGCTCCCCAACCAACAGTCACAGTGAATTCATCATCTTGCTCGTAGACAAAGATTAGTTTTGATACACTGCCTTTCAGCAAATTGGAGTCGGTGAGAAAATTGAATACCATTTCGCAGCTCCAAAAGCCGGTAGTTTTCACCTTGTTCTCACAATGAATTTCTGCCCAAATGTATCGCGTATCCTGCTCTGCAAACTGCTCAAAATACTTTCTGTTTTCCTCTTTTACGTTGTCAAATGGGCCCTCGTAAAACCGGACTCCTTTAAGCTGGAAATAGGGATTGTCATCTGCAGATGGCGCCCCGATGTCCTGAATGTAGAAATTGCGTTCGGCAATAAGCTCATCTCCAACATAGGCTTCCCACTTATAGGTACCGGGTTTCCAATAACTACCTTCGTTCTGAGTTCCCCAACCTTCTCGCACATAAATTAAATTGTGATTTAGTGAAACACTGCGGTCGCAGTTGAGATTGCATATCTCGTTTTTGTTCTGATCAACACAGATTAGTCGGAGATTCAGATCCCAATCCTTTTCCTTGAAATGCAGATTGAAAAACGAGAATTCGCAATAGATATAGGAGCTCTCATTGACATCGAAAATACTCCTGTATTTTTTCTTATTGTCGGCTAACCATTCCACAGATCCATAGACCTTCATATTGCGAAAAATGAAATCTTTATTTGGCTTCGACGACATTGAACTTCAACATTAAAACAAAGTTTTGAGAATAGACGAATTAGGCTGGGTCATTTAGTCTTAGTATCTCTAATAATAAGACTCCGATAAGTCAATTGTTTGTAGGCTCGGTCGTTTTTCTTAATTTGCACAAGCAATTTTGCTAAGAAATTGGACTTTTAGTCCATCAAGCAAGCCAATTGAAGCTTGAGAAGGCCTTCTGGATTTATCGGGAAGGCTTTCTTTATATCTCAGAATCCATAAGGTCCGTGACCACATAATATCTGGGATCATCGATGGAACTCTTGATGATGGTGTTCAAACTGGGATCTGCCTTGAGTAGCAAGGTTGTGCATTCAGGACTGAGGTGAGTCAGGCTCAATTTCTTTCCTTGATCCAAATATTTTTTGGCCAGGTTTTGAATAGCTTCTATGCCCGAATGATCACTAACCCTGGATTCTATGAAATCAATTTCCACTTTTTCAGGATCTTCTTTGGGATCAAATTTGGCTTGAAAGGCTTGGATTGAACCAAAAAAGAGTGGACCCCAGATCTCATATACCTTGGTTCCATCTTCTTTTAGCCGCTTGCGTGCCCTAATCATGGTGGCGTTTTTCCAGGCAAATACCAAGGCAGAAATAATAACCCCAACTAAAACTGCTATGGCGAGATCTTGCCAAACGGTTACTGCTGAAACGATCACTAATACTATGGCATCTGAAATGGGGATCTTATGTAGTATTCTAAAACTACTCCAGGCAAAAGTTCCTATGACCACCATAAACATGACACCAACCAGAGCTGCTATAGGAATTTGCTCAATAAGTGGGGATGCAAATAAGATAAAGCACAGCAAGGCCAATGCAGCGACCAATCCAGACAACCTTCCCCTGCCTCCAGAATTAACATTAATGATGGACTGACCAATCATAGCGCAACCGCCCATTCCACCGAAAAGGCCGTTTAATATATTAGCACCTCCTTGTGCCACACATTCGCGATTGCCGCTACCCCTGGATTCCGTTAACTCATCTATGAGGTTAAGGGTCATCAATGATTCTATCAATCCGATGGAGGCGAGCAAGAATGCCGTCGAAAGTATGGTGCCCCAATGGCCGCTTAGGGTTGAGAGCATGGCGGGTAGTTGAATTTGCAAATGTGGAATGCTTCCTTTGAGTCCACTGCCTCCACTGTCTCGAATGAAAGACCCTACTGTGCTGACATCCATCTTGCCAAATATGGCAATGGCAGCAACTACAATGATTCCCGTTAGGGCTGCCGGTACTTTCTTGGTGATCTTGGGCAGAAAGAACATGATGGCCATGGTAAGTCCAACTAGCCCCAACATGCTATATAAGGCAGTTCCACTCAACCACTCTGTTTGACCATTCGAGCTCTGCTGAAACATATTGAG
>JAHEKB010000096.1 GCA_024638525.1 Bacteroidota bacterium | reverse complement strand
TAAAGCTATGCCTTTGATGAAATGCCTCAACTCCTGTAGATTTTTAGTTTTTGATGTGGGTGAATCACATTACTGCGCAGTCTATTCCAACGCTTAATCTGGCCAACGGAACATCCGTGTTTCCTAGCTATAACTCCAAGTGATTCCCCTCTTCTCACTTTGTGATAGACATATTTTGGTTGTGCCGCTTCAAGCTCCTTGACTGCAATATTGTGTTCTATGCTGCATTCTTTGATGTCTGATTCCCATTCATAGAAGTTGAGAACCATTTCTTGAGGAATGTTCAACCAATACCCCTTGCTCAGTTTTGGTATTACTTGTTCTTTCAATTCTGGATTATATGCCATCAGCTGCTCTTTGCTAACGCCAAGCATTTCAGTAATTACCTGAAAAGACAATGAGCCCGTGCAAAGTACTGGATGATATGGCCCTGGTACATCAATTGGCGGTACAGCAGTAATTCCGTATTCGCTATAAAAATTCATCATATAGGCCATGGCAATGAATTTTGGCACATAGTTTTGGGTTTCCCTGGGTAGAAAGTGATACATGCCCCAAAAATCGGTCCTGCCGGATCTTCGAATCGCCTTTCTCACATTACCCGGACCGCAGTTATAGGAAGCAATGGCCACATACCAATCTCCAAACATCTCATACATGGATTTCAAATAGCCCGCTGCTGCTTCTGTGCTTTTTTCGACCGATCTGCGTTCGTCCATTACGTAATTCTCGTTTAAATCGAAAATCCTACCTGTTGCAGGCATGAACTGCCAAGGACCTACCGCACCAGATCTTGATCGAGCATAGGGATTTAAAGCCGATTCAATTACTGATAAGTACTTGATTTCCAGAGGCATATTATGTTTATCAAGAATTTTTTCGTAAATGGGAAAATAGAACTCAGATCGGGTAATGACTTCTTTTAGTCTTTTCTGCCAGTTTGTTCCAAAAAAATCAATCTGACGCTTTACATAGCTGTTGTAATCCATCGGGATTACAAACTCAAGAGTACTCACGTGAAAGTTGAATAATCTTTCGTCAACAGGGATGCTGTTGGATTCAAAATCCACGATGTCATACGAATACACGGGAGCAGCGCTAATGCTGCTTTCCATTGGAATCGGATCTTTGTATCTAGCCAAAGAATCCTTATTGGTTGCAAATAATTGCAATCCAAAAAGGGTCATAATAATCAAAGAAGTAATTAGCCTCATATCTTCAACAAAACAAAGTTATATATTATAAAAGCGTAAAGCCATTTTTACACAAACAAAAATATTGTGCACTTTAGTATATAAGATGCCAATTCCTTAACTTGCAATGGAACTTTATTTATGAGTCAGCTTTCTAACCCTTCCTTTGAGGAATTAGCCAAACAGGCCTCATTGCTCCCTCAGGAAAAGCTCCTCGCTATTAAGAAGAGCAAACACAGCATTACCATTGGAATTCCCAAAGAATCAACCTTCCAGGAACACAGGGTTCCCCTGAGCCCGATGGCCGTGCATATGTTAGTACAAAACGGCCATGAGATCAGGCTGGAATCTGGATGTGGTGAAAAAGCCAATTTTGCAGACTACGATTATAGCCAAGCAGGAGGAATCATTGCTTATGACACCAAGGAGATCTATGAGTCTGATTATATCATTAAGGTAGCACCTCCAACTGATGACGAAATCAAACTGATGAAGCCTAAACAGGTGTTAATCAGCGCAATACAACTAGTGAAGTCCAAGGATGAATTGATTCGAAGACTGATGGCCAAAGGAATTACGGCGGTTGGTTATGAATTCTTGCGTAATGATGAAGGAGTCTTGCCGGTAATTCGAAGCATGAGTGAAATAGCTGGAAGGGCAAGTGTTTTGATCGCTGCTGAATATTTGAGCAATTACAATTCAGGAAAGGGAGAATTATTCGGTGGAATCCCCGGAATACAACCCACTCATGTTGTGGTCATCGGAGCGGGAGCTGTGGGTGAATACGCCGTACGTGCCGCCATTGGACTGGGTGCTTCTGTAAAAGTATTTGATGACTCTATAGAACGCTTGAGAAGGCTTGAGCACAGTTTGGGAATGCGCATTCATTCCTCTACCATCATTCCAGGTATACTTGCGAGTGCACTGAAAGATTGTGACTTAGCCATTGGGGCACTCAGAAGTCCCATAGGATATAGTCCATGCGTCGTGAGTGAATCCATGGTTCAAAACATGAGATCCAATTCAATGATCATTGATATAAGCATTGATCAGGGAGGATGTTTTGAAACTTCAGAACCCACCAATCACAAAATGCCTATTTTTGAGAAGCATGGCGTTTTACATTATTGTGTGCCAAATATTCCTTCGCGCTTTGCGCGGACAGCAAGCTATGCGCTAAGCAATATATTTACACCCTTGCTTCAGCAAATTGCAGAAGAAGGAGGCATTAACGCATGTTTAAATCAACATAGTGGATTGAGAATGGGAACGTATATTTTCCAAGGTAAACTCACCAATGCCATGTTGGGTGATAGGTATAATATCAGTGCGAAAGAAATAGAATTCCTACTTGCCGGAATGTAGATTTATCTAGAGCAGAACTCTTCTAGGACCTCATATGAGAGGGGATATTTGAAGTTTTTTGCCTTCTCAAAATCCGAACAAGCTTCAGTGATTGCGAAAACATTTTCATGAACCACTTTTGTATTATAGCGATTCTTCTTGTTGCTATTAATCTCATCCATCTGCTGAAGAGTAGCCATTCCGCGATAGTAATAGGCCTCTCCACTCATGGGGTCTAGCCTGGATGCCAGGGTAAAGTCGCGTTTGGCCGTTTGGGCCTGGTTTATTTTAGTGTAGCAAACCCCTCTATTAATAAGGGCATTATAATAGCCAGGATCGAGTTGAATCGCAATATCAAAGTCCTGTAAGGCCTGTTGATACTTACCGAGCCTCATAAAAGCCGTACCTCTACTGCAATATGCTTTTGAATCATTTGGCTTGAGTTCTATAGCTGCAGAAAAGTCTTGAACAGCGCCATTGAAATTACCCATGGCATTTCTCAGGAGTCCTCTGTTCATATAAAACTTCTTGTCATCGGGTTTGAAATAGATGGCTTTATCATAGGCTACTAAAGCTTCTGCATATTTGATGATCTGTGTTAGTACATTGCCCTTATTGTAATAGGCTTCTGCATAGCTGTCCCTTAATCGAATTGCAGTATTATAATCCTCCAATGCCAATTGATACTGTTGCATTCTGTAGTAACATACCCCCCTATTGTTGAACAGCACGGCTGAGGTGCTATCTATTGCGATAGCTCTGCTGTATTCTTCAATGGCTCCAGGGTAATTCTTTGCCTTATACTCTACAACCGCACGGCGATAGAAATCACTAGCTGACTGAGCGAAGGCGCTGATAATCAGTGTAAAAGTAATAATGGTAGTCGTTAAAGCTCTCATATTAAATGGTTAATAAAGTCTCAAATATAGACAAATTATTCCATTTTTTAGACTTCTTACAAAGAAAAAGTCTAAGTCTTCCCTACGAAAATAACCGAAATGGCCAATTTTCCTAGTAAATCGATTGCTAAAGGCTTAACGCTTTGCAGGTTTGTTGGGTTTCTTATACGGATCTACACCCCTCTGCTTGGCCATGTCTTCCAAGCGTTTTTGTAAACGTGATTTCTTTACTTTTACCTTTTTCTTTTTGTTGTCCTGAATCTGCCTGTGCAGCTTGTCTTCATCTATAAAGAAATTTCTGATTACTACATTTTGAATTATGGTAATACAAGTTGAAAGGAAATAGTAGAAACTCAATGCAGCAGAATAATTATTGAAGAATCCCAAGAACATAACAGGCATGAGGTACATCACGTACTTCATTGGCCCTTGAAGCCCTGCAGTACTTTGTGCATTCATAAAGGTGTAAACCAAGGTCACCACTGTCATCATCAGGGTAAACAAGCTGACGTGATCCCCATAAAAGGGAATTTCAAATCCGCCTGGAAAATCCCATATACTGTCATAAGTAGAAAGATCGTTTGCCCACCAGAGCTTCTCCTGCCTCAACTCAATGGATGATGGAAAGAACCTAAACATTGCAAAGAGTATGGGCAGCTGTATCAATTGAGGCAGGCACCCACCCAATGGGCTCACTCCCGCCTGTTTGTACAATTTCATCTGCTCTTGTTGCATTTTTTGCATGTCATCACCTACACGCTCCTTGATCTCATCTAGTTCAGGTTTTAGTATCCTCATTTTAGCTGAAGATTGATAGACCTTAAACATGGGTATAGCCAAGAGTAATTTGATGATTAGGGTCACACAAAGAATGATCAAGCCATAATTGTTCAAGTATTGCTCGAGCCAATTGAATACTGGGATTACCAAACCCTTGTTAACCCAGCCGAAGATTCCCCAACCCAGCGGAATTATCTTCTGTGCGCCCACCTTTAACTTTTTAAGTGTTTGATAGTGATTGGGTCCGAAATACAGTTGCCAGGATTGAATCTCATTGTCACTTCCGTTAAACGGCAAGTAGATTTTGGCTTGCAACTCCTCCACGTAATCATCTGAATTGGCTTCTATGGTTTCTATGGTAATTCCATCTTCGACGAAGCCTTCCTCCTTGATCAAGGTTGTGTTGAAGAACTTTTGCTTAAAGGAGATCCACTGAAGATCGCGCTTTAGCTTTTCATCGTCCTCATCGGTGGCTTTCAAATGGTCCACATCTGAGTCACTGGTGTACTTATAATAAATGGTGGTATTGTTCCTTTCCTCGTCAAGGGATTGCTCTTGTTGGGGAACTTGAGTACTCCACTCCAATTCTATGTAGCGGCTTTTGGGGGAAATTAGATTGGCAAAGCCATTAAATTCAACCTGATAATCCACCACATATTTGTCAGCCTGTAGGCTATAAGTCTGTATTATAGTCCGGGTAGAATCCACCCTTGCTTCCAGCTTAATTGTGCTTACATCTGCCCTTTCTTCACTGGCAATCTTTACAAAGTCTAAATCTGAGGTCCTAAGCACATTGCCGTTGGCCAATGGAATCAAGTAGTCGTATTTGTTCTGATCTCCATCAAACAGAATAAGCTTACTTGAATCATGACGTTTGAACTGCAATAACTCTACAGTTCTAGGTCTTCCACCTAAATTTTGAAGGGTGATTTTCACCAATTCATTCTCTAATTCATATGTAGAGACGTCACGAGCGATTTCCTCGGGAATTTCAATGCTAGGAATTTCAGTGCTATCAACGACATCTTGCTGTACCACAAGGCTGTCGGTCTGAGCCTCTTGGGCTTCAATTTCCTCAAGAGTTTGTTTATTGAAATAAAAGTAGGCGAGAAATAGACCTAGTATTAGGACGTAACCTATAGTTGTGCTTCTGTTCATTTGCTAAAGGGCTGCAAATGTATGTGCTTCTTCCAATTTAGGGAGACTTAAGGCAAGAAGAACGATAGAAGCAAAGAAATCAGGGTTAAATTCTTTTTCTCCTTCCCTACTTCTTGCTCTTCTAGATTGCCAGTATTAGGCCCGATTTGGCTCAATAAATATTGAGCATTCTTGTCGTTATTAAAATTCTCAGAAAGTCCTATAAGTCTTTCTTGGTAACTATCCTTGCTGAAATTTAACAACATGAGTTTGTTTATCTCCTCAGCCATTCCTTCGAGCTCACCTACGCTGTCACAGAACTGTTCAATTCCAGTATCCACGACCATCAGTGGATTGGCAATTAGGAATTTACCTTGAAAGAGCGCATTGAGAAGTTTAAGCTTAATCCCCGTTGCCTGTTTGGTATATAAAACGTTTATATGGGCCTTTTTAATAAGTTGGTGTATTTCTTCCGTAGAAATTCCACTCCTCAATTCAACATTTTTGTAATTCTCAACCAGCTTTTGTAATTCTCTTGGTGGGTTATTGCCTGCGATAATACAAGGGTGCTTTATTTTACTAAACACCTCTTTGACCAGTTGGCTGGCTGCACTGTAGTTCTCGGGAACTCCCAGATTTCCATGGTACAGAATAAACTCTCCCTTGACAGCTGGAAATTTGGGATTTTGATTGGAGTGAAATGCCGGTAAATAACACACATTATGAAACCTTCGAGCATAAAATCCCCTATCATTAGGACTTATTGCAGCAATGAGTTGAGCGTGTTTCATTATGTGCTGGTGTTTCTTTAGTTTCTCGGCCTCCAACCTAAAAAAATACTTCTTAAAATACCTGGTTTCAACTTTTTCTAACTGCTTATAATAATGGTGCTCAACATTATGCGTTCTCACAATCTTGAAACGATGAGCAAGCGCAGGATGATCTAAATAGAATGTGCAATGAAGTCCCTCGAACATTATCGGGCCATCATCTTGAATGAGATTGTGCAATAGTTCGGAAGAATTTCTACTATTGACGATATAGGGAAGTTTGCCGTAGAATGGATTCTTAAAGGTTTTTCTCGGATAGTAGTTAACGCTGTGGCAATACTTCTCCAGGACCTTTGATTGCTCTCTGCCGTATTGATAGCAGTGCAGCTTAATCTTTATTCCCAAAGCAGCCAGTGCCTTAATGCGATGGAAAATATCAATTACACCTCCATAGCTAGCTGGATATGGCACATCAAAAGATACGATATGTAAATAGTCAGAAAAGCGCTTCATAAACTGCTTGCAACTTCTGTTCTTCTTCCTCCCAGTTTAAGTCTTGCTTGGCAATTACGCAGTTTTTTTTCAATTTCTGATATAGCGCTTTATCATTTAGCAGTAATTTAAGCTTGTTCAAAACATCATCTCTGTTTGGTTGGCACAAGAGTGTACATTCATATTGCTCGTTCAGCTTGCGGTATTCGGGAAAATCATTGGTCAAAGAGGGCAGTTCTGCATGGATGTAATCAAAGAATTTATTGTTCAAGGAAAACAAATAACTTAGGCCAAGAGGTTCTGAGACATTGTATCCCAAAACAGCCTGATTGGCAATCGACAACAGTTCCGTTGGACTTTTGATCCCGGCAAAGTGAACCTTGTGATCAACGCCTGAAACCATTGCCCTTTCTTTCAGTTCTGACTCCAAATCTCCCCCCCCCACAATGAGCAGATCAAGATCAATATCTGAGATCAAGTCAATCAATAATTCCAATCCTCTCCCCTTGTTCAGTGCACCCTGGTAAAGAATAAAAGGCGGAAGGTTCAGTGATACGTGCGCACTTTCCCCCTTTGACATAGATGGTGTGTTTCTAATCACCTCAAAACTTCTACCATATTCTTGTTCAAAGCGATCTGCAATGCCTTGACTAACCGTTATCCTGGCATCAACCCTTGGAATAAGGGCCGTTTCTACTCCTTTCCATACCATCTGTTTAAATGGCCTGTGAATCAATTCCGGTACTTCTGTAAAGTATTCATGAGCATCATAAACCAGTCTTTTTGATTTAATAAATACTGCCATATAGCATGCGGGAAGTGTATCCAGATCTACCGCGTGCAATACCTCAAACCTCCTAGTCATCAGATAAAGAAACAGCCTTATATTATACATCAAGTAGAATAATGGACCTCGGGTAATCCAGAACCTCAGACGCTTATAAGAGTAGCTTTGCGCGGGTACGGTTTCATCGCTCAATCTCCGACCCACCAGTTCAACATCATAACCCGCTGCTTGCAAGCTGTTGCAAATTCGAATCATCCTTTGATCCGTTATGAGGTCATTGATTACCGCAGCTATAACTCTTTTTGATCGCATATGATCTTCTCTCCCACTTTTGATAACAATTCACGGTCTTCCATCCATTCCAAGGCATTAATCACCTTTTGGCGATTAAAGCCCCCCAGCTTTTCAAGTAGGACTTCCACGGCAATACCTTCTCGGCTCAAGCCCATTATCTTTTCAATCAAGGCCTTGAAATTCTTGGTCGAAGAGCTTGACTTGTGAGCCGCCCGGCAAATATCACATCTTCCACAGTCCTCCGCTAACTCCTCC
>JAHEKB010000311.1 GCA_024638525.1 Bacteroidota bacterium | reverse complement strand
ACTCATTATGGGCGATCATTCCAAATGCGGAATCAATAGCATGTTCAATACCGGTACAGTGGTTGGTGTAAGTGCCAATATTTTTGGAGCCGGTTTCCCCAGAAATTTTATTCCATCTTTTGCCTGGGGTGGCAGTGGAGGATTTTCCACTTATGCCATAAAAAAGAGCATAGAAACAGCAGAAATAGTGATGCAGCGAAGAGGTGTAGAACTCTCAGCAGCAGAGCGTAAGCTATTAAATCATATATTTGAACACAGTAGCCAATACAGGCTTTGGGAAAACAAAATGCAAGCGCAAAAATGAGACAAAAAATAGTCGCTGGAAATTGGAAAATGAACCTCAATTTGGAAGAGGGCAAAGCATTATTAATGGAAATTATTGATGCCAATCTAAACGAGAATTGTCAGATCATAGTGGCGCCACCTTTTATACACTTGAGTCAATTTGGTACTATGCTTAACCAATCAAGGATTTCTCTAGCCGCACAGAATTGCCATCAGCAAGAATTGGGCGCCTTTACCGGGGAGGTTTCTGCTTCTATGCTTAAAAGCGTTGGCGTAGAGTGCGTAATTCTAGGGCACTCAGAGCGCCGCAGTTACTTTTTCGAAGACAGCATGTCTATCTCTTATAAAGTGAATCAGGTGCTTTCTCAGGGAATGCGTCCTATTTACTGCTGTGGTGAAACCTTAATGCAGCGTCAAGAAAACCAGCATTTCGAAATCATTCGCAGCCAAATTCGCGAAGGGCTCTTTCATTTAAATGAGATGGAATTGCTCAATTGCGTAATTGCATATGAGCCTGTTTGGGCCATTGGTACGGGTGAAACGGCCAGCCCTGCACAAGCACAAGAAATACATTCCTTTATTCGCAAGACCATAGCCAAAGACTTTGGTGAACTTGTGGCAGATAATATTTCTATACTTTACGGAGGCAGTGTAAAGCCCGATAATGCCAAAGAATTGTTCAATTGCCCCGACATTGATGGGGGTCTTATTGGCGGTGCTTCACTAAATGTGGATCATTTTGCAGCCATTAGCCATTCCTTCTAAAACAGATAGCCTATACCCAAGGCCAAGTGATCAAAGTTTGTTAAGTTGACTTTGCGGTCGTAGTTTTCATCTGGATCACTGTAGGATTGAAAATTGAAGTTTAGGTCTGATCTCAACTCTAAGGAACACCTTAGTTTCTTAAAAGCGGTATAGTTGAATCCCACCAGAGGATTCAATCCAAGACTGTAGTAATAGCCGTAAAAGTCTTCAGAGGCTTGCTTTATAAAAGCAGCATCCCAATAAGCGTCGACTCCTGCATATACCCGCCATTGTTTTGCCTTGTCTAATATGGCTTCTTTTTGCCATCCCAAAGCCAATTCATATGCAAAGCGACCTTGATTCAAACTAAAACTGTCTGATCTGACTTCTTTTTCTAGCCCTAAATCCATAAAAACAGAGCTTCTAAGCGTAGAACTGTAGTTTAGAGGGTACTTATACCATACTCCCATTTCCAATTCTTCTGAGAGCATGGGGCGTAAAAGAACACCCAATTCATTGCTCTGCCCCTTGGCTAGACACATACTTAGCATAAAAAAAGAAGCAAAAACATTCCTCAAGATTCGCATAAGACAATATTACAACATGATGCATAAAAAAAGGGCTTCCGATGGGAAGCCCTTTTCAATATCGTTTTGCATTATTACATGCCTGGTGCAGGAGGTGCAGAATTTCCGCTGCTTCCTTTGTTCAGGTCAATTCTTCTTCTGCTGTAGTCTCCAGAAGAATCTGAAGAGTAGTCTACACTGATTCTGCTTCTGTCTATACCGTAGTTAGACTCTAAGTGATCGATTACCGCATTGGCACGTCTCCAAGCCAATTGCTCAGAAGATTTGCTGTTAGAATATCCAAGAGCAGTAATGCTCAATTCTGGACAAGTCTTCATTTTCTCAGCAATGGCATATAAGATGCCGTAAGTGTGAGCGGGAATCTTAGAACTTCCATTTTCAAAAATGATAGAAGGCAATACTACGTTTTCGCAATCGCAGCAGTTTTCGTTGATGTCAATTCCAACACCTCTAACATCCACCAATGATCCGTCAGGA
>JAHEKB010000310.1 GCA_024638525.1 Bacteroidota bacterium | reverse complement strand
TCGGTTCAAACATCTTTAATTTGTTGTGGGTATTGGGCATCAGCGCTATCATCAAACCTTTGGCTTACGACCCCTTAATCAATACAGATATTATGGTATTAATCGGTGCTACTTGCTTGATATTCTTCAGTATGGTGGTGGGTAAACCAAATGCCATAGACCGTTTTAATGGCATCTACTTTCTCTTGGCCTATATAGCATATACGGTATTTCTAATAATCCGAGGCTAGGGCTTTTCTTCATAGACCGTCTTCAAGACTGTTTCGCCAACAGCTTTCAATGTAGCCGGAGAAATTCCTTCCATATTGTCGGCATGTGTGTGCCAAAAATCACCAAAGCCTGTTCCAGATGCAATATCATAGTGGATGATATCTATGGTAGGTATTCCCGCTATTCTACTAATGTATACGTGATCATCCGTAATGTATCCGCCTGGATACGGAATAAAATGTTTGCCGTGTCCTATGGATGTCCCCATTCTCCAAACGTGCTTAACCAGCCATTCTGCCTGATTCAGTGAATTGCGTTCATAGGCAAAAACAGCATCCGGAGCTCCCACCATATCCAGTAGAATCCCGTATCTAGCCTGGTAATTCTTTTTGTGCTTATTGGCTGACCAAAACTGAGAACCCAAACACCATGATTCTTGGCCTGCTTGGTGGCTCCCCATGTCTTCGGCGTCAAAAAATATGATGTCTATACCCATTTGGGCGTTTTGTTTCGCTAATTGCCTAGCAACTTCCATGAGTACGCCTACTCCGCTTGCCCCATCATTGGCTCCATCTGCTGGCTCATCAGGTCTTTCAGGATCTTCGTCTGCCTTAGGTCTGGTATCCCAATGTGCACATAAGAGTATGCGTTCTTTCTTTTCTGGATGAAAACTTGCAATGATATTTTTAATCGGCACCCTGCCTTCTATTGGAGATTCCATTTCGCCGTATTGGATATAAGAAGTATCCGCCCATTCTTGCATCGTATTGACCAAGAAGTTTGCCGTTAAGCCATGTGCAATAGATCCCGGTACCCTCGGACCAAAGGCAACCTGAGCTTCAACAAAACTGAACGCACTGTCTGCATCAAAATCGAGCACATATTTAAAATCTTCAGTGACGGGATTGTCCTTGGGTTTTTCTTTGGGACTGTCTTTACAATTGATAAGAAGTAGACAAGAAGTAAAAAGTAAAACGCTAAGTCCTTTCATCATGAAATCTTGTACGAGCTCCCCTCTCTTCCATCCATTATTTCAATCCCTAAAGCCTTCAACTCATCGCGTATAGTGTCGGCAGTGCTAAAGTCTTTATTGGCTTTGGCCTCTTTTCTTATGTTCAACAATAAATCCATCAATCCATCAATTCTCTCCTTCTCATTTGAATTTGATTCCGGCATAAAACCCAGAATATCAAAGAAGAACATAGTCATTCTCTCTTTAAATAACGCGAGACTTGGTTGGTCTATTTTGAGCTTCCCCGATTCAATTTCATTAATTGCTTTAACCCCTTCGAACAAAATTGCTATGGCCTGCGGAGTATTCAAGTCATCATTGAGGACGGCATAGAACCGTTGTGACCATTCTTCAACATTAAATTGACTTGATTCAGTAGCTTTTAGTTTGTCTAGCCTGTCGATGGCATCGCAGAGTCTTTTATAGCCTTTTTCAGCAGCCGTAAGTGCCTCGTTTGAAAAATCTACTGTCCCTCTATAGTGCGCCTGCATCAAAAAGAATTTGAGCGTCATCGGTGAATATGCCTTGTCAAGCAGGTGATGGTTGCCAGAAAAAAGCTCTTCTAATAATATCCCATTATCCAAACTCTTGGCCATTTTCTGGCCGTTGATCGTGATCATATTGTGGTGGAGCCAATAATTGACCGGTGGCTTGTGGTTGCACGCTATACTTTGAGCAATTTCTGATTCGTGATGGGGAAACAGAAGGTCCATCCCTCCAGCATGTATGTCGAATTGAGTGCCTAAATACTTAGAACTCATGGCAGAGCATTCAATATGCCAGCCCGGATAACCGATCCCCCATGGGCTTCTCCATTTCATTAAATGCTCCTCGGAAGCCTTTTTCCAAAGTGCAAAGTCATTTGGGCTTCTCT
>JAHEKB010000003.1 GCA_024638525.1 Bacteroidota bacterium | reverse complement strand
GCCAATTTTAGGGTATCTCTCACCCTGATTACTATAGAGTCATTGATGAATGTTTTGGTGCAAAGGTCTCCTGCTGTGAGGTAGATAGTAGTGTCTTTCCAGACTGTGAGATCCAAGGTGCTGTCCCCTCTAATTCCGTTCCACCAATAGGCATAATCTCCTGGATAACCTCCTGATAACTGTGCTTCCAAGCTCAAGTCTTGGCCGTAACACACCAGTGTATCTGCAGTTCTTTGCAAACTTAAGTTTGGTCTAAATGCCTCAAGAAATGCCTTGAAGCCCAGTTCAACCACAAAGGGATCAGAAAAGTGTATCAAGGTTACCGCTCCATTGTTCAGTCGAATCGGATTACCTCCATTGGGCAAGGTATTCCCGGTATAACCTCCAATTAGTGGAGCAGAAGGATCATAACCATCATAAATGAACAAACTGTCCCAATCGGTTTCATAGAAGAAATCATGGAAAGTCAAATGTGCGCTATCTGATGGTGCAAAGACGATGGTCAAGGTATCCCTTACCAAATCGGTATAGTCCTCTTCACCACTGTGGTCATAAACAAAAGTTTCGCAAGCGTATACGGTATCCCATTGACCCCTTGTCATCAGCACCGCATTGCAGATGTCTTGACTGGAGTCGATGACGATAAAGTCTGTTTTACTAATGGTGTCATACAAGCCGTTGAAACAACTTTCCGCAATCAATTCAACGCTAAACGATCCCTGCTGGCCATAAATATGAGCAGGATCCCTAAGTGATGAGGTACTATCATCTCCGAATGACCATTGAAAACTTTTTCCATTGGAAGATAGATTTTGAAATTGAACCAGTTCAATTCCATAGCAATAAGTGGTATCAGCGGTAAAGTCGGCAGTAACCAATGAGCTGTCGTATTCATCACCAACACCTACCGCATACCACGCATTGGTAGTGGCAATTACTTCATCTGAACAAGGACCAAACAGATCTTCAGCACTCTTTATTCCGTAATACCGGGCATCTGCATACTGAGAACCAGATGTCAGATAAACGGTCAAATTTCTATATGCAATGGCTTCGGCCTTGTGTATCCCTAAACTATCTACAGTAAAGGCATCGGCATTGTCGTTGCTACCGCTACCACCTTCGCTTAAGAGGTAGAACCAGTAGTTTTGAACCCCGCTATTGGTATGCACTCCTCCGTTGTCGGTTGCGGCAGTGTGCCAGAATGTACCTAAATACGTATCTGGATCGCCATGTGTGTTTGGATTCGCCATATTTCTAATGCCATTGGCACTGGCTAGAATGTCCTCTCCTATTCGCCAATTGAATTGGCTTGAATCCGCGTATCTTTCAATAGCATTGCCAAAGATATCGCTGAATGATTCGTTCAAGGCCCCGCTTTCCCAGCGATAGATCAAACCGGCACTGTTGGTTGTCACGGCATGCGCAATTTCATGACCACAAACATCTATGCTAGTCAATGGATAAACTGTTGTCCCATTACCATCTCCATAGGTCATTACCGCCCCATTCCAAAATGCATTGGAGTAATTGGATCTGTAATGTACATAGCTCCGTATCTTGGCTCCATTGTCATCAAAACTGTTCCTATTAAAATTGTCCCAGAAATAATCGTAGGTAATCTCCGCTCCAAAATGAGCATCGCCTGCAATTTCATCGAACTGGGCATTGTAGTTGTTCCAATAATTGTCGGCATCGGTAAAATCTACTGCAGCGGCATAGCTTGTGCCTTGATTCATGTCATAGGTTTCAATTCCTCCTCCTCTGCCGGACTCTCTTAAGCGATAGACTCCTGGACTTACGCTGTCTGTAGTAATTGACCTTAATCCTCTATATCTGGTATTGGCTGTTCCCGGAACATCAGTGACGTGAATTAAATCTTGTTCCGCCCAGATTTCTCCACTGCGGCTATTGACATAAACCTCTCGTCTGATCAAGGGTTCCACTGCGTTTATTTCAAAAGCATAACACAAGGCAAAATCATTTTCGAATGAAAGATTTTGAGGTATATAAATTAGCTCACCTTTTGGATAGTAAGAAGCAGAACTGTCTTCTTTCCAAACTTTAAGCATTGCCTCTTCTTCTTTTAAAGTCCAACTAAAGACTGCCTCGCCTATGTTGGATATCGCTATCTCGCGAGCTTGGTCAATCTCAATCTTGGGCCTTTGTAAATCAATGCTATAAATTCGACCATTAAATGAATGTAGTAGGCCATTGTTGAAATGGCAAATCAGCTCACTACCCTTGACCGCTGTACCTTCCACGGTATGTTGAAGTCTCAAGTGATACTCCCCACTTTTTTCTCCAATGCTGCCTTTGACCTCAAAGCCCTGACCTTTTCCAAATCCGTATATCTCAGAAACAAAACCAATGGCTTGGTCTATGCTTATTCTCTCTTTTTCATGCAACTTAGCATGTAAGATTTCGCCCCCTTCAGCCCTGACTATTTGGATATGACTGCCTTGACCTAAGACATTGATTTGTAGACAAAAAATCAGAGTAATCAGTAGAAAGTACTTTTTAGATCTCATTGCAATCAATATTTTCTCAATGGGGCGAGTGTATCTCAAAGATACAAAACCGAAATTTCTTGAAGCTATTCAACGGTTGAATACTTTGAGAAAAGGACATATATTTGATGAAACTCATCGAATCATGAAACCCATCACTTACTTAATCTTGTTCGGCTTTTTGGTCTTGTCAGCGTGCCAAAAAGAAAATGTTCAGCATATTAGCTCAGATCACACGGACATCCAACTTATTCAATTCAGTCACGACAATCCAATTATTCCCGGTAAGTATATCGTGCGTTTTAAAGATGAAGTAGTTCCCGCAAGCAAGTTCAAGCGCGATATGAACTACGATCAGAAGGTGGAAGTAGTGAGACAGATTGCAGCAGAAATTCAAGAAGAGTACATTCCTGAATCATACCCAATTGAGTATGCATATCACACTACCATTAAAGGGTTTGCTGGCCATTTGGATGAAGCCGTATTGGAAAAGCTAATGGATGATCCAAGGGTGCTTTCTATAGAAGCTGACCGCATCTGGGCCATGGCGCCTCCTCCAGGCAAAGGAAAGCCAGACAAAGGCGATGGTGGGGACGGCGGAGATGGAAGCAATTCACAATCCACACCTTGGGGCATCAGCAGAGTAAATGGTGGAGTTAGTTACAACGGAACAGCCAAAGCATGGATTCTGGATTCCGGAGTAGATCTAGACCACCCAGACTTAAATGTAAATACCTCATTAAGTAAGTCCTTTTTAGGCGGAAAGCAAGCAAATAATCCAGACGATCAAAATGGTCATGGGACCCATGTAGCAGGAACCATTGCTGCGATAGACAACAATCAAGGAGTTATTGGAGTTGCTGCTGGCGCAGAAGTAGTTTCCGTTCGCGTTTTGGATAGACGAGGAAGCGGAACTACAAGTGGGGTGATAGCAGGAGTAGATTATGTTGCCCAAAATGCTTCCGGTGGAGATGTTGCAAATATGAGTTTAACCGGAGGAGTTTCATCTAGTCTAGATGCTGCTGTTCTATCCGCTTCTTCCAGTTGTGATTTCATACTCGCTGCGGGAAATGATGGTATACATGCAAACAATCGTTCTCCGGCCCGTGTCAATGGCAATAATGTTTATACCGTAAGTGCGATGAGCAGCAACGGAAATTGGGCATCTTTCAGTAATTACGGTAACCCACCGGTAGATTATTGTGAACCAGGAGTTGCCGTTGAATCCTGTTGGAAGAATGGTGGATACAACACCATTAGTGGAACCTCTATGGCGGCACCTCATCTTGCAGGTGTCCTCTTGCTCGGAAACGTAACTGCTGACGGCACGGTCAATAATGATCCCGATGGCAATGCGGATTCCATTGGCGTTCACTAGTATTTGAAGAAATTTCAGTTCCAATCTGAGCTAATTGCACTTTCTTCGGAAGTCTGGCATTCTGCATTTGCTATACCCAAACGCGTGGTAAGTTCAACTAGCAGTCCAAACCATAAAAGGATCAAATTCCAACTAAACGGTGGGCAGGAGTACCATGGAGCCCCACTGTCTGATGGTCGAGGGGGGTTCATGATCGTCACAAATAAAGAGATGCGAAAAAACGCTGGCCTGCAAAAAGGTGTGCCATTCCAAGTAAGTGTTTGGAAAGATGAGAGCAAATACGGTATACCCATGCCAGAAGAAATGGAACAAGCCTTAGAGTTGGATCCTCAAGGCTCGGAATTTTTTCATGCCCTGAGTATGGGTAAACAAAGAAGTCTACTTTACATTATTGGCAAACCAAAATCTAGTGAGATTCGCATAAAGAAGGCTTTGGTCGTTTTGGATCACCTAAATTCCGGAGGTGGAAATTTGGATTTCAAGGCCTTGAATCACGCATTTAAAGCAGCAAATAAATCGAGAATCTAAGGCATTTATGTACCTTTGAGTATGGAGCTAGCCCCTTTCGATATTAGCTGCTATCGTCATCTAGAAGAGCGCTTTCACTTCATTTTTGAAGAAGCGTTAATCAAAGAAATTTGCTTTTACGGCCGTTTGGCTAAAACCAAACCAGACCAGCTGATTATGGATATCGGCGACCCCATTGAACATCTACCAATTGTGGTAAGTGGCAGTATTAAGGTGATGACGGAGGACGAGGAGGGCAAAGAGCTGCTGCTCTACTACCTTGAAGTAGGTGACAGCTGTGCAATTACCATGAACTGTTGTTCTAGCAATACAAAAAGCAAAGTAAGGGCTTTAAGTGATGGAGAATCTGAGATTCTATTCATCCCCAATCAAAAAGTAGAGGACTGGATGAGCAAGTACAAGGGATGGCGAACCTTTATTCTAGACATGTATAATAGCAGGATGAATGAAATGCTCGAGGCTATTGACAGTCTGGCTTTTCACAATATGGAAGAACGCCTTCAGAAATACCTGCGGGATAAGGTTATGGTGTCTGGCAATAAAACCTTACTTACCACTCATGCACAAATAGCCAATGACCTTCATTCTTCACGAGTCGTTGTTTCTCGATTGATGAAAAAGCTAGAATTGGATGGTTTTATTAAGACTGGTCGAAACAAGGTTGAATTAATTAAGCTATAAGCAACATCTGTTACCTTTAAAAAGCTGACATTGCCCACCTTTGCTTCATGAATCATGACATTCTGGGATATTTCTTGGGCTTACTTATGGGCCTTACCTTGGGAATTTTCGGTGGCGGAGGTTCCATTCTAACCGTTCCCATTTTTGTTTATGTATTTCAGTTGAACCCCGTACTGGCAACGGCCTATTCACTTTTTGTTGTTGGATCCGCAGCATTTACTGGAACGCTTATCAGATGGAGATCTGGACTAATTAAACTCAAAATAGCCATATTTTTTGCCATACCCTCCGTGCTTGCTGTATACCTGACAAGAAGAGTAATCATAGCCCAATTACCTGACCCATTACTAGAGCTATCGAGTTTTACATTGACCAAAGATTTAGCGCTGATGCTATTCTTTGCATTGGTTATGTTGATCGCGGCTTTCTCCATGATTAGGGGCCGGAAAGACAGAAAAGAAGAAAAGAAAAAGGTCAATTGGCCATTGGTGATATTAGACGGGCTTGTTGTAGGGGTGATTACCGGATTGGTTGGAGCTGGAGGAGGATTTCTCATCGTTCCTGCTCTTGTGATTATGGTGGGCTTATCCATTAAGCAAGCTGTGGCAACCTCACTATTCATAATAAGCGTTAAAAGCTTGATTGGCTTTACGGGCGATATCGGGGCAGGTGTAGCAATGGATTGGGCTTTTTTGCTCAGCTTTACCGCTATAGCTATTGCAGGCATGGTCATTGGGATATGGTGGTCCAAGATGATTGATGCAAGCAAACTGAAAAAGGGATTTGGCTACTTTGTATTGATCATGGCTGTATTTATCATACTGCTCGAAATCACATAGCTTAGGTGACTGAGGTCACTTTGTGATTTCATGCCAAAATTAGCTTTGAACTGTTAATCAATTGAACACATAACTTTGCAATAATGAAAATCGAACAGATTTATACCGGATGCCTTGCCCAAGGGGCATATTACATTGAATCTCAGGGAGAAGCAGCTATAATTGATCCACTCAGAGAGGTCAAGCCGTATATAAAGAAAGCGGAGCAAGACGGAGCTGAGATCAAATACATTTTTGAGACCCATTTTCACGCAGATTTTGTTAGCGGTCATCTTACCCTGGCTGAAAACACCGGTGCTCAAATCGTTTATGGTCCAACGGCAAATCCGCAGTTTGACTGTGTGGTGGCAGAAGATGGACAAGAATTTCAGATAGGAGATGTCAGCATCACTGTGCTACATACGCCTGGCCACACCATGGAAAGTTCAACCTTCCTACTCAGAGATAAAGATGGTAAAGACCACGCTATATTCTCTGGAGACACCCTTTTCTTAGGCGATGTGGGAAGGCCAGACCTTGCTCAGAAGGCTGCCAGCATGACCCAAGAAGAATTAGCAGGAATACTGTTCGACAGTTTGAGAAATAAGATCCTGCCATTGGCCGATGAAGTTATTGTTTACCCCGGACATGGAGCTGGATCAGCATGCGGAAAGAACATGATGCAAGAAACAGTAGACAGCTTGGGCAATCAAAAAAAGATGAACTATGCTTTGAGAGCTGATATGAGCCGAGAAGAATTCATCGAGGAGGTTACAGACGGCCTTTCTCCTCCCCCCGCCTATTTCCCTATGAATGTTCAAATGAACAAAGAGGGCTATTCAAACATCGACGAAGTCATCAATAAAGGAACACATGCTTTAAGTCCCGAAGCCTTTGAAGCAGCCGCCAATGAAACCGGAGCTGTTATTTTAGATGTGAGACATGAGAAGGAATTCGCCAAAGGTTATATACCTCAATCTGTGTTTATAGGTCTTGACGGAAATTTTGCTCCCTGGGTTGGAGCCATGATCGCCGATGTCAAACAACCCATATTATTGGTCTTGGATGAAAATCGCATAGAAGAATGCATCACTCGCTTGGCCCGTGTAGGTTTTGACAATAGCATAGGATATTTAAAAGGAGGTGTTGCTGCATGGAGAGCAGCGGGCAAGGAATTGGACATCGTAAATAGCCTGAGTCCAGAACAATTTGTAAAGGACTGGAAATCCAGTGCTTATAAACTTTTTGATGTACGAAAAGAGGGAGAGTATCAAAGTGAACACATTAAAGGCGCGGACAATGCACCCTTAGACTATATCAATGATCATTTATCCGAATTTCCAAAAAATGAGCCTTTCTACCTTCATTGTTTAGGTGGATACCGATCTGTGATTGCCTCTTCCATATTAAAAGCCCGCGGCTACCACAATGTGATAAATGTCGAAGGCGGTTATGAAGCACTTCAGAAAACAGATTTGGAGAGGACAGACTACGTCTGTCCTACCGAACTTTAGGCAATTTCTTATCTTTGTTGCCTATGAAAAAAGTGATGCTAGTTTTATTGGCCAGCCTAAGTGCATTCTTTAGTCAAGCACAATCTGAAGGATTTTATTACGGTACTCGACTCGGTCTTGGAGAGTCCAACATTGAAGGAGGTATGATCAGCAATCCCACAGGGAAGCTAATGTGGCAAGCCGGAGGTTCAACCGTGTACCAATTCAGCAACAACATAGGACTGGGAGCAGATTTTCTATTAACCGGAAAAGGTACTAAAGGCAATGGCGAAGTGGAAGAAGGCAGTTTGACAGGTTCTACCACTTACAGTTATAATGACAAAATCAGTTTATTGACTGGTGATGTACCAATCTACGTAAAGGCGAGTGTAGGGTTTGGCAATATCTATCTCAAGGTATTTGGTGGTCCTAGTATTAATTTCAATTTCGGTGGCCTATATAGTCGAGAATTTGATGATGCCAATTACAATGAAGGCAACGGTTTTAATAACGTGGAAATGAAGAGTTTGGAAACCATTGAAACATCCTTGATGTACGGTTTGGGAATAGATGTTAAATCTGGAGACGGTCGTTTATTCTTCCTTGATTTTCGTCTAGCTAACAGCTTGAATTCCCTAGGTATGCTGAATGGAAGCGAAATGAATCTCAATTACTTATGCCTCAATGCGGGCTATCTATTCCACTAGTTAGCGAGCACACTGTTGCAATTCTAGCTTTTACTCCTCAGATTTTCTGCAAATTTTTCTATTTTGCTGTTTTGAATCATTATGCCCATTAGAATCGTTCCAGATCAACCGGAAAAGCAGCAAAACACAGGAAGACCTAACAGGAGCAGGCGGACCTCTTCTAGAAGTGGAAGTTCTCTATTGCCGGCTCTCATAGGACTCTTATTCAAGAAACCTAAAATCCTTATTCCCATCGCCATCGTATTTGCCCTAATCTACTTTGGTCGTGGTTGTTTAGGCGGTTCGGGAACAAGCGATCCATCCACAGACATTCTGAGCCTTTTTACTGGTGCAGAATTCAGTGAAGTAGAATACGATAAGGCAGAGGTGTACGCCCCCTTGGCAGATAATAGAAAGAACCCACTGCCCGAACGCATCAGTTTAAAAGAGTTCTGTCCAACACCGAGAAATCAAGGATCACAAGGCAGCTGTGTTGGTTGGTCAAGCGGATATGCTGCAAGAACCATTTTGGAATCTAGGGCCAGCGGCAGTGCACCGAATAGGGTGGCATTCAGCCCTGCGAGCTTGTATAATCAGATTTCCTTACCAGATTGTCAAGGCGCATACATCATCAAGGCCATGCAAGCGATGAAACAGGTAGGAGTATTGCCCTGGGCAGATCACCCTTATGACGAGAATAACTGTGATGAAGAACTCTCACGAGCTGGAATTCAAAAGGCGGCCCGCTTTAAAATGCGGGGATTTAATCGATTGACCCCTAATGATGATCCCAGAGGGGTGGATTTGTTGGCCATAAAGCAAAATTTAGCACAAGGTGCTCCAGTGGTCATAGGTATGATGGTGGGTGGAAGCTTTATGAATCCCATGAATGGCAGAAAAATTTGGAAACCCAGAAATTCAGATTATCGCATGGCCGGTTTTGGTGGCCATGCTATGTGTGTCATAGGTTATGATGATTTTTATGAAGGAGGCGCATTCCAAATTATGAATTCATGGGGAAAAAAATGGGGTAATGAAGGTTTTGCCTGGGTGAGATACTCAGACTTCGCGCATTTTACCAAAGAAGCATACGGCCTCTACCCTATGGGCAATTCAGCGAAACTAGACCCCAGTAGATTTGAAGCTGCATTTGCCTTGATTGACCAGTCCAATAATCAAGCACTGGCTATGAACCAAATTGGTGAATTCGAATTTGAGACAGCATTACCGCTTGAGAAACTCAGCAAGTTTAAAATAGAGGTCACCAATAATGTGGAATGCTATACCTACATCTTTGGGCAGGACACAGATGGATCTAGCTATATTCTCTTTCCATATACTCCCAAACATTCACCCTATTGTGGAATAACTGGAACACGACTGTTTCCGAGAGATGGTTCACTTCAACCCGACGAGATTGGTGATCGGGATTATTTTGCAATTGTCGTCTCTAAGCAACCGCTCGATTACCTGCAATACAATCAATTAATCAACGGTGGCAGAGGAAGCTCATTTAGCCAAAAAATTGCCAATGCATTCAATGGTCAAATAAAGCGAAACGTGCGATTTAGGGCCAATAGCGAAGACATTGAATTTAGCACCGACACCAATGGAGATGAGTTGGTGATTATGGTAATTGGGGTAGACAAGATCTGATCAAAGCACCTTTGCCCTGACCGCAAATTGCATGTCAGCTTCGATTTCAACATCCTGACCTAACACTTGGTCTGTTACTGTCTTAACTCTTAGGGTAAAACCATCTTTTTTAATGTACTCAGCAAAATTTTGATCCTCGACAATGAGATTCAGTTCTTGCGTATTGTCATCGATATTCTCTCTGGAGGCGAGCAAAATTTCTTCTAAGCCATCTGCATTCATGTATATGTAAATGTGTTTCAGGAATGAAAAGGTCTGTGATGGAGGATCTAAGATAATCAGATTTAAAAAGTTGAGTCGAATTTCTTCTATCTTGTCCTTTCTGGTGTCCTTTGCCTCAAACTCAGCCTGAGAATTGGTGGTCACTTCCGGTGTGAATATACTAAAAGGCACATCTATCAAATTACCGCTCTCCACGATAAATCGAGTATCATAATTCAAATTGAATTTTACGGTAATCACATCTTTTTTACAAGAAAAGAAGGACAAACCAACAATCAAAAACAAACTCATTAGTCGCATGATTCAAAGAACGATAAACAAAGGTTTTATTAAAAGCTCAGAGTTTGATATTTGTGTAAGAATCACTCATTTCTGACCAAATAAAACGAAAGAGGATGCTTTTTAATCGAATATGGCAGTCGTTCTAATACGCTCAAGAGCAGAATGTATTAACATTCGGCCATGAACCGATCATCACTACCCTTATTGCTGCTTGCAGTGATTAGTTTTACCGCATGCACATCGAGCACCAAAAAAGAAAAAAACGAAATGGCTAAAAGAATTGAAGTAAAAGACTTCTTTAGAAATCCAGATAAATCCTCTTATCAAATCTCGCCTAATGGAGAATATTTTGCCTATATGGCTCCATTTGAGAACAGAATGAACATACACGTTCAGAAAGCAGGGGATACGGTTGCACAGCTACTGACCAGAGAAACAGATCGCGACATTGCGGGATACGGATGGTTGACTGATGACCGCCTGATTTACCTAAAAGATGACGGAGGAGATGAGAATTTTGCTATCTACGGCCTAAATAGAGATGGCAGCAATCCAAAAATGCTGACCAAAGCAGGAGTAAAAGTTCAAATCATTGATATTCTGGAAGATATTCCGGATTTCATTATTATCGGAACCAATGAGCGCAATGCGCAGATTTTCGATCCATATAGATTAAATGTGAATACAGGAGAAGCAGAAATGTTGGCTGAAAATCCTGGCAACATCAGCAGTTGGATGACTGATCACGAAGGCAAGATCAGAATAGCTTCTACTACAGATGGAGTAAATACCAGTATTCTTTACAGAGCTACTGAGGATGAAGAATTTCAAACGGTAATGACCACCAACTTCAAGGAGGCTTTTGCACCGCAATTCTTTGATTTTGACAATGGATCAGTGGTGTTTGCAGCTTCAAACTTGGGTAGAGATAAAATGGCTTTGGTTAAATATGACATGGCCACTAATGAGGAGTTAGAAGAACTGTTCTCAGATAATGACAACGACATAGGTGGAGCAAGCTACAGTAGAAAGCGCATGGTTCTAACAGCTGTGAGCTGGACAGGTGAAAAACGCGAAAGACACTTCTTTGACAGCGAGAGTAAATCAGTATATGAAAATCTTGAGTCTCAACTTCCTGGAGTGGAAATATCGATCGCCTCAGCGAATGATGATGAAGACCAGTTCATAGTGAGAACCTATACCGATAAAACCAGCGGAGCGTACTACTACTTCGACAAGAACAGCAATGAGTTAGAGCTGATAGATGAAGTCACGCCTTGGTTGGATTCAGAAAACATGGCAGATATGAAGCCCATTTCTTATACCTCTAGAGATGGAATCACCATACACGGTTATTTGACATTGCCAAAAGGTGTGGAAGCCAAAAACTTACCTGTTGTGGTAAACCCACATGGCGGCCCTTGGGCAAGAGACAATTGGGGATATAATCCTGAAGTGCAATTCTTGGCCAATAGAGGCTACGGCGTCCTACAAATGAATTTTAGAGGAAGTACATCCTATGGAAGAGAATTCTGGGAAAGTAGCTTCAAACAATGGGGCCAAGCCATGCAGAATGACATCAGCGATGGCGTTCAATGGTTGATTGATGAAGGTATAGCAGATGAAGAGCGAATTGCCATTTACGGAGCGAGCTATGGCGGTTATGCAACTCTAGCAGGTTTAACCTATACCCCAGATCTGTACGCATGTGGCGTGGACTATGTTGGTGTATCTAATCTGTTCACCTTTATGGAGACTATTCCACCCTATTGGGTTCAGTACTTAGAAATGCTCTATGAAATGGTAGGGCATCCAGAAACGGATTCTGCAATGTTAACTGAATATTCACCTAGCTTGAATGCAGACAAGATCACTGCACCTCTGTTTGTTGCACAAGGTGCTAACGACCCTCGGGTTAAGAAATCTGAAAGCGATCAAATGGTCGAGGCCATGCAGGCCAGAGGTGTTGAAGTAGAGTATATGGTCAAGGACAATGAAGGTCATGGATTCAGAAATGAGGAGAACAGATTTGAATTCTACGAAGCCATGGAAGCCTTCTTAGCAAAGCATTTGAAAGAATCGGAGGAATAGTTCAACTATTAAAGATATATGAAGATTTAATGCTTCAATAAATATTTCTGACTCGATAATAAAATATTTTGTAGACTACAGCTGATTTAGTCTTATCTTGAACTTGGGGTGGGGGGAGCTCCCCCAAAAAAAAAGATGCCTACCTATTGATGATTAGTGAGTAGTGTTTAAAGATTACTGTCTTGAAGTATCTGCTTACTAGATGGTCTAGCTGAATCATGGATTTTGCAGCTCGACAAGCTCCCGACCATCCAAGCCTGCTCACTGCTCACTGTTTAAGCATCATCTTATAATGACGGATGCCGGCTTCGAGGAATTCATCTCCCTCTACTACAAAATTGAATTTCTTATAGAAATCGACTACTTGAATCTGAGCATGCAAATAAATATTCTCATGCCCTTGACAGAGTTCAAGTGACTTCTCAACCAAGGCTGCTCCTACTCCTTTTCCTCTGGCATTAGCTAAAACGGCATAACGCTCGAGTTTTATGCCGTTTGGTACACGCCGAACCCTCGCTGCACCAACCGCATCTCCAGATAAAAACGCAATGAGATGCTTACTGGTCTCTTCAAACTCGTCATATTCTTCGCGTTCATCCACTTTTTGTTCATCGACAAAGACGGTTCTCCGTATGTCAAAGACCTTGTTGAGTTGGTCTTTTGACTCTACCACATTAACCTCTACGAGATGTTCCATTCTTTACAAAAGTACTTACATTTGCCGCACTTAACACAACCATGAGTACGAACATCATTGACATCCTTGGAGCAGAAGGTGAGGCCTTGCTAGCTCACGAGTGTAAGACCATCGACAAGAGTAGATTGACGCTGCCATCAGCCAATCACGTAGATAATTTTTTTGTCGGCAGTAACAGAAATTCACAAGTCCTTAGAAGTCTTCAGCAGATTTATTCAACGGGCAGATTGGCCAATACAGGTTATGTTTCTATCCTTCCAGTAGATCAGGGAATAGAGCATAGCGCCGGTGCGTCTTTTGCACCCAACCCAGATTATTTCGATCCAGAAAATATTATAAAATTAGCCATCGAAGGAGGTTGCAATGCGGTAGCTTCTACCTTCGGGGTGCTTGCGGCAAACTCAAGGAAGTACGCTCATAAAATTCCGTTCGTCGTTAAGATCAATCACAACGAATTCATTAGCTATCCAAACACCTACAATCAGATCATGTTCGGAACAGTGGAAGAAGCATGGAACCTTGGAGCCACTGCAGTAGGAGCAACCATCTACTTTGGTTCAGAAGAATCTGAGAGACAGATTGTAGAGGTAGCTGAGGCTTTTGAAAGAGCACATGAACTGGGAATGGCAACTATATTGTGGTGCTACACACGTAATAATGCATTCAAGGTAGACGGCGTTGATTACCATACTTCTGCAGACCTTACCTCACAGGCTAATCACATTGGTGTTACCATACAGGCAGACATTATCAAGCAAAAGCTTCCAGAACTCAATGGAGGATACCTAGCCACTAAACATGGAAAGACACATCCCAAAGTATATGAAGAGCTCTCCTCCGACAACCCCATAGATTTAACCAGATACCAAGTCGCGAATTGCTATATGGGTAAGGTCGGACTGATTAACTCAGGAGGTCCATCTGGCGAGAACGATCTTGCACAAGCTGTTAAAACTGCGATCATTAACAAACGCGCTGGTGGATGTGGTTTGATCTCTGGAAGAAAGGCTTTTCAAAAGCCCTTGAACGAAGGCATTGAGATACTTAACGCCATTCAGGACGTTTATCTCGATAATTCGGTCAGCATTGCATAAATTTTCTACATTTGTTTAAACGAGTATGAGTTGGTTTAAGCGAGTAAAAGAGGGGATCTTAACCAAGACGCAGGATAAAAAACCTACCCCTGATGGGCTTTGGCACAAGTGCCCTAGTTGTAAAACGCCAACAAGTACAAAAGAATTTGAGCACAACCTTTGGGTTTGCCCTTCATGCAATCACCACGACAAGATTGGTTCTAGTGAATATTTCTCGATTCTATTCGACGACGGGAAGTTCAAAGAGTTGGACGAGGATCTGATTTCTGGCGACCCCTTAAAATTTACTGACACCAAGGCCTATACCACCAGACTGCAAGCTTCATCTGAAAAAAGTGGTTTGAAAGATGCCGTGAGAACTGCTACTGGTCGTATTCACGGTCTCAAAGTGAGTATGGCAGTCATGGATTTTGGTTTTATAGGAGGTTCAATGGGTTCAGTGGTAGGCGAAAAAATCGCCAGAGCTATTGATAAAGCCATTGAATTGGAAATCCCAATGATCATAATTTCTAAAAGTGGGGGCGCCCGAATGATGGAAGCGGCCTTCTCCTTGATGCAGATGGCGAAAACCTCAGCTAAACTCGCTTTGCTTGGAGAAAAAGGGATTCCTTATCTATCCATATTAACCGATCCAACTACAGGAGGTGTCACTGCTTCATTTGCAATGCTCGGTGATATAAATATCGCAGAACCCAATGCATTAATAGGGTTTGCTGGCCCAAGAGTAATCAAAGAGACCATTGGAAAAGATCTTCCGGAGGGGTTTCAGCGTTCTGAGTTTCTCCTTGAACACGGTTTTGTAGACATCATAGTTGAGAGAAAAGATTTAAGGGACAGGATACATGAAATCCTGCATATAATTGGAGTGCATAAGAGGCCTCATGCCACCCCATCTAAAACCAACAACACAACACAAATAGCAACTCAAAAATGAATTTTCCAGAAGAATTAAAGTACACCAAAGATCACGAGTGGATTAAGATTGAAGGTGACGTGGCCACCGTAGGTGTTACTGATTTCGCTCAAAGCGAATTGGGCGATGTAGTATTCGTAGAAATAGAAACCGAAGGTGAATCCTTGGATAAGGATGAAGTATTTGGCACTGTTGAAGCTGTTAAAACAGTTTCAGATCTCTTTATGCCATTGAGCGGCGAAGTGATCAAAGTAAATGGTGGTTTGGAAGATGCCCCAGAATCGGTGAACGAGTCTCCATATGAAGACGGTTGGATGATCAAAATTCGCATGAGCGATAGTTCTGAGGCAGATGAGCTGATGGATGCCGCTTCATACAAGGAAATGACTGGCAATTAGTGCCCATCCACACATTATCAGGTTTATTGGCGTGGGCTTGGACTATTATACTAGCCCTAACTTGCTTGTTGCCCGGCTCGTTTTTTGAGCCTTTTGGCTTGGATCAATTGCTGAGCTATGACACCTTGCTTCATTTGATTTGTTTCGCCGTTTTAAGTCTGTTCTGGCTTCAGTATTTAAATGAAGCTGCAAAATCTGATTTCAAACATCAACTTGCAGTATTCTTCGCCGCGGTGTCTTATGGGTTTCTCATTGAAGTCATCCAATCTTTGTTGAATAATGGTCGGCACTTTGAATGGGCAGATTTGTTGGCAGATACCATGGGTGCTACTCTAGGCGTTATATTCTCAAGGCGTTACAGCGCGTTTTATTCATACATTCAGAAATATTTACCTTTTGTAAACTAGAGGTATTAACAAGTGAATAATTGTTACATTTGAAAAGCTATAAGTCATGCAATTAAAAAAGAACCCAGACAAAGACGTTAGAAATAAGCGGTTTGACTTTAGTCTTATTGGGCTATCAGTGGCATTGGGTCTAGTTCTTCTAGCCTTTGAATACACCACCCCACCTGACAAGAAAGCCCAATTGGCCAATTACGAGATTGATGAAGATCTCGTAGTTATGGAAAATACCGTTCAAGAAAAGAAACCACCTCCCCCTCCTCCTCCACCTGAATTAGAAGTAGTAGAAGACGAAGTGGAAATTGATGAAGATCAACCTGAGTTTGAAGATACAGAAACAGATCAGGATGAAGAAATTCAGACCTTCGAAGACGATGAGGATGAGCCGGTTGAAACGGATGAGATCTTTGAGATGTTTTCCGTGGAAGAACCTGCTGAATTCCCTGGTGGAGAGCTTGCACTTAGAAAGTTTTTATCTGAAAATATAGAATACCCACAAGCAGCTAATGATGCTGAAGTTCAAGGCGTTGTAGTTGTTCGCTTTGTGGTTGACAAGAGGGGTAAAGTAAACAACCTTCAAATATTAACACCCATAAAAGGCTTTGGACTTGAAGATGAAGCCAAGCGTGTGGTGAAACTTACCAGCGGTAAATGGAAACCTGCAAAACAGCGGGATCATCCGGTTAGTGTTCGATTCCAAATTCCAATCAATTTTCAGTTGTATTAGGAGTAAACGCAGAAAAGAAATCAGAAAAACCCAGGGCTTGGCTTTGGGTTTTTTTGTACCTACTTTTCTGGAAGTTGCTTTGTCGTTTTAATGCCTAGCTCTTTTAGTTGTTCTGATCGCCTGACCAGATTTCCCTTTCCTTCGTACAGTTGATTCATGGCCTTATCATAATCCTCCCTAGCTCCATCCATTTTCTTTCCAATCGCTTTTAGGGTGTCAACAAAACCTGCGAATTTATCATAGAGTGCCCCACCCTGCCTGGCTATTTCCAAAGCATTTTTATTCTGTAGATCCTGTCTCCAAATAAATGATACTGTCTTTAAAGTCGCTAGTAGGGTATTGTTAGAAACAAGAACAATATTTCTTTTCAATGCATATTCAAACAAGTTGGAATCCTCAGTCATAGCTAAGCCCAATGCTCCTTCTATGGGCATATACATGATTACATAGTCCGGGGAGTTGATCCCAAAGAGTTGATCGTATTTGACATTGCTCAAGCGACTAATGTGATCTTTGACATTCTTTACATGCTCTGTTGCAAAAGGTTTAGCATCTTGCTCAGATTCTGCATTGTAAAATCTCTCATAAGCAATTAAACTGACCTTAGAATCTATGACCAGATTCTTTTCATCAGGGAGAAAGATTACATAATCGGGTCTAAAATGACTACTAGCTTCATCTTTCAGATCCAATTGCTTCTTATAATGCGTTTCCTTCTCTAAACCGGCAGCTTGTAATATTCTCTCCAACTGCTGCTCACCCCAATCTCCTTGCATTTTCTTATCTCCTTTCAAAGCCGCGGTCAAGTTTCGTGCTTCATCACCAATGGTCTGGTTCAGTGTCTTGAGTTGACTTATTTGTTCTTTAAGCGTGGAGTTTTCTCGAATACTTTCTTTGTGGGTTTCCTCAACTTTCTGTTCGAATTTCTCTATTCGTTCTTTGAAAGGATTAAGCAAAGCCATCAATCTCTCTTCGTGCCTTTCCTGCATCTGCTTTGAGCTTTGATGAACCACCTTATTAGCTATGTTTTCAAACTCCTTTGTCAGCTTTTCATTGAGCTGGTCTATCTCCTGTTTTTGATGCTCAAGCTCTTTTACAGAGGCCTCTAGAAGCACTTCTTTTCTAGCGTGCTCTCCGCCCAGAGATAAATGCTCTTGTCTAAGTACCGAAAGTTCTTCTTGGTTTCTTCTCAAGACAAAGAAATATAGCAGAAGGGCGCCGAGAACCAATCCACAAACCAAAGCGATGACTACCAAAAGGGCTTCATTCATAATGCGGATGCTAAAGTATGAATAAAAAAAGACCCATTAAATAAATTACATTAGAGTAGTGGAAGGTATGGTCGAAATTAACATGCTCAGCCCTGTAGTAGTTCACTACAAAAATAAGTTAAACAGACACATTCATCCTGTTATTTCATGCTTAATCGATTATAACCCCCTGAAATTCAACATCAAAACTCAAATTGCTCTAAAGTTTTATCTATTATGAATGCAATTAAAAACAAAGTACAATTGATCGGCCATTTAGGCGCCGATCCCGAACTGAGATCTTTAGACAACGGAAATCAACTGGCGAGGTTTTCTCTGGCTACGAATGAGGCTTACAAAAATCAAAAAGGAGAGAAAGAGGAAAAGACCCAATGGCATTCGGTAGTCGCTTGGGGGAAGCTCGCAGGGATTGCAGATCAGTTGCTATCAAAGGGAACTGAAGTGGTGGTAGACGGAAGGCTTACCCACCGCAACTACGAAGACAAAGAAGGGATCAAACGATACTCCACCGACATTGTTGCCAATGAGTTGTATGTCTTAGGAGGTAAAAAGTAGACCTATTTCAAGATTTGAGAGGTGTGATCTTTGGTTTTGACCTTAGTGATCACCTCTTCGATTAGACCGTTCTCGTCAATCAAGAAGGTAGTCCTAGCAACGCCCATGTATTTCCTGCCGTACATATTCTTCTCAACCCAGACACCGTAGCGCTCGCATACCTCTTGGTCAACATCAGCCAAAAGATCAAAAGGCAAGTCGTATTTAGCTATGAATTTCTGGTGCTTAACCTCATTATCAGGACTTACTCCCAGTACGCGATAACCAGCCTTCAGCAAGGCTTCATAATTGTCTCGTAGATTACATGACTCTGCAGTGCAACCCGGTGTATCATCTTTGGGATAGAAATACAATACCGTTTTCTTTCCTTTGAGATCCCCCACACTTATCTCCTTACCGTTTTGGTCGTTTATTCCTAGCTCTGGGGCAGTTTGTCCTGTTTTTAATTGTGTCATAATATTATCTCTCTTTCAATACTATTTTGATTTCCTCTATCATCAGTAACAACAATCTTCAATTGGTGTTTGCCTGATTTGACCCATTCTGGAAGATTTCCAGACAACAAGCTCAACTTTGGTTCATATTCCATGAGAATCCATTGCTCGTCAATACTAAGTCTATATGATTTTATTCCACTCAGATTGTCACTAATTCTCAAACGCATACTTCTACCCATTCGCTCCAGTACTACCCTTGGCGGAACGCTGTCCACAGCTAGGCTATATACACCGAAACTTCTGGTTTTAAAATGAAGACGCCCATCGCTCAAAGACCCACCCTCGTAAATCTTGCTATCTCCGCTATAACTCACCGCACATAGCTTGTTTCCATATTGAAGTGAACCTTGATCCACAGCAACACTAAGCTGCATATAGCTGTGTAGCGGAGTATATGGATAGTGGATTTGCATCGCATTTATAACAGAACCGGGACGCCGCGACCTCTCTTTCAGACGAAGATCAAAGTCGTAATAGAAGGTGGAATTTCCTATGCTTAGTTTCCAATCGCCATAAGTCAGGTGATTGGTTTTTCCCTTTACAACCCTAAAGCTCGTATCATATGAGTGCTTTTGGGTCCATTGAATATCCTGTCCATTGCTATCGGCAACCAGCAATAACTCCACTGAATCTCTCATGCCTTCAAAATCTTCAATGAAGACTTTTACCGTACTGCTATCCCCTTGTTTCAAAATGATCTCGCCCTTGTTTTCTTGCTTGTAATACGGATAGGGATTAAATGGTTCTTTAAAAAGCCGAATGTAGTTTACCCCAGTCTTGGATTTCAAGTAATAGTCCAGATGCGTATTTATATAACGTCCCTTAGTAAAGTCCATTCGCTCTATTTGATACTCATAGAGTCTTTTGCCATCTGCAGTAAGCCAGCAATAGTTGATACCCAATCTGTAGCGGGTATCTGTAAAGAAATCCTTAGACAAGAGACCAAACGCATAGGTGCCTGGCACTACTTTTAGAGCTGAACCTTTCAAATATGGGCTGCTGGATTTGATTTTCTTCCAAGGATAACCCCCTTCGGTATACAAAATCTTTGTATCCCTATTATACAGGAGAAGTTGTTTGATCTGAGGAGGAATATGATCTTCAACCTCTAAACCAAACAAAAGTGGGTTGACAGATTGACCACTTGCATCCCTTATCTCAAAATGCAAGTGTGGCCCTCCAGAACCTCCAGTATTACCACTCAAAGCAAGGATTTCTCCTTTATTGAGTTTCAAGGCCCCGGCTTTTGGGAACAACTCAATCTCATATGAGCGCTTGTTGTATTGTGCTTTTTCTACATAGGCCTGAATCTCATCATTAAAGGATTTAAGATGTCCATATACAGATGTATATCCATTGGGATGACTCACGTAAATCGCTTTTCCATAGCCGTATGGGCTCACCTTGATTCTCGAAACATAGCCATTTGCAACGGACAGCACTTCCCATCCTTCCATTCCACCGGTTCTAATGTCCAAACCACCATGGAAATGATTATTTCGCAATTCACAAAAACTCCCTGAAAGAAGAATTGCGCTGTCAAATGGATTTCTGAAATAGCCCTTAGGGTATTTGTTTGGCCTCCTTTTGAACTCAAAAGACTCATGCTCCACCTGAATGGGAACATCTTGGACCACTACACTGTCCTCTACTGGAATATTTGCTTCTTGGGTTTGGGCTTGACCGCAAGCTGTCCATGCAATAGCAATTAATATGTAGATCAGTTTTTTCAAGCCTCAAAATTATGAAAAGTGACATTTGACATAAGAGCTACTTATGCTCATTGTATTCAACTGTTTAACCTTTTTGACATTCTCATCGAACTTTGACTTTTAAGACCTTCTTATCACCCACATAAGCTTCCAAAAGGTCACCGGCTGTAACGGGTCCTACACCTTCGGGTGTGCCCGTAAATAAGAGGTCCCCAATTTTTAAAGTGAAGTACTCAGAGCAATGCGAAACCAGTTCTGATATAGGGTGAATCATCATTGATGTATCCCCTTTTTGAACCAATTCACCATTCTTGTAAAGCGAAAAATCCAGGCTGTCCAAATCGTGGTCTTTTACATTTAACCACTTTCCGATTGCTGCACTCTGGTCAAAAGATTTGGCTTTTTCCCATGGCAGGCCTTTTGCTTTGAGTTGTGATTGAATATCCCTGGCGGTAAAATCAATTCCCAGACTGAATTCGGAATAGTACTTATGAGCAAATTTGGCAGCGATGTTCTTTCCCAAGCGGTTGATTTTCACAACCACTTCAACTTCATAATGAATATCCTTACTCCAATCGGGTATGTAAAACAGATCGCGCTGACGCATGAGCGACGAATCAGCCTTGAGAAAAACTACAGGTTCTGTAGGTTTCTCATTTTTGAGTTCCTCAATGTGCTTAAGGTAGTTGCGACCAATGCAGATGATTTTCATGAATTTCTAGATACTTGCAAAGTAAATGCTTGATCCCAATGAATTGCTATACGCCTATACCAAGGGATACTTTCCCATGGCAGAATCGCAAGGAGATAGGGAGGTATATTGGTATCAGCCTGAAAAGAGGGGAATAATCCCTCTTGATCGTTTTCACATCCCCAAAAATTTGAAAAGGCTCTACACGCAAAAGCCATTTGACTTAAGCATAGACAAAGACTTTGAATCTGTCATTCGATTCTGTGCTGAACGATCAGAAACATGGATATCAGAAGAGATCATTGAAGCATATTTAGGCCTTTATAAACTGGGATTTGCACACAGTTTTGAATGCTGGAAAAACGGAGAATTGGTTGGGGGTTTATACGGCGTAGCTATACGCAAAGCATTCTTTGGGGAGTCTATGTTTCACAAGGAAAGCAATGCATCCAAAATCGCCTTGATCCATCTGGTCCAATTTCTCATTGATAACGACTTTGAACTATTGGATACCCAATACATCAACTCCCATCTCCTTCAATTTGGAGCACAAGAAATTGACCATCAAAGGTATATGGATCTTTTGGAAAAGGCCATCAGCTGATTAATCCAACAAGCGTTTGATGCTGGCAATTTTCTTTTCCGTTTCCTCCCACTCTTTACTTGCTTCAGATGCCGCTGTAATTCCTGCACCAGCAAAAAGTTCAATCTCAGAACCCCTGATTCTCATACATCTCAAATTGACATAGAAACTCGCTTTGTTTTTGGAAAGTACTCCCGTTAAACCAGAATAGAAACCTCTGTTCAAGCTCTCATATTCAGATAGAAACTCAAAGCTCTTATCTCTTGGCAGACCGCAAACTGCACTGGTTGGATGCAGGTGCTTAACGGCCTCTAAGGCTTGTGTCTGATCGGCCTTTACCACATAGCTGGTTTTTAGGTGCTTTATGCTGCCAAAACTAGACTCTTCTCGATTCGATTTTTGGATTTCATTCAGACCTAAAATTGTAAATTTCTCTTCTATGAATTCCTCAACCATTCTCTGCTCTTCTACCTCCTTCTCCCCAAATGAAGAACCAATGGAACGTGTTCCCGCCAATGCCACAGTCCGCAGATAACCATTTTCGTACTCAAGCAACAACTCTGGACTTGCACCTACCCACTGCTCCCAACCGAGATTGAGGTGATAAACGAAAGATTCTGGATATAATCTAACGGCTTGATCAAATACATCATTGGAATCCACAGATTTATGTATGCATTCGTTTCTAGCCAAGACCACTTTATCAAATTCTCCCCTGGACATGGCATCCTGTGCAAGCAAGACGGAAGTTTCAAATTCGCCTTGACTGCTTTGAGGATTTTCAAACAATTCCAATTCTCCCAGTTCTTGCTCCCTCGCATCTTTGGCAAAAAAATACGCCTTTTGGTTGCGATCAAAAGGGTAAAAAACAACCCCTTCTCTTTTCATCCAGTAATCTTCTAATTGCGTATACTCTTCTATACCATCTGAAGCGATGCTTATAATGTCCTCCTTATCTGGGAACTTACAAAGAACTGCTGATTGATTAGAGGTCATGGTTTATCAATCACCGCTACGGTCAACCTACTTACATTTATCAAGCGATCTTGTTCATCATTGGTTTGAATTTCCCAGACATGGGTTGATCTTCCCAAATGAACTGCCTTTGCTGTTGCCGTTATTAGCCCCGACTTAACTGCCTTTAAGTGATTGGTGTTCAAACTTAGACCTACGCATGCCTTTTCAGGTCCTACTACTAAATTGGCGGCTAAGCTCGCGACGTTTTCAGCTAAAGCAGCAGTAACACCCCCATGTAGCTGACCATGTGGTTGATGGTGTTCGGGTTTTACCTCCATGCTCATACTCAAATGATCATGACCAATGGAGCTTACCTCCATTCCCAAAAGTTCAGAAAGGGTGCCCCTTCCTAACTCATTTAATTCGTCGATGTTTATAGATTTGTAAGGTATCAATTTCGTGAGCACAAAGAAAACTATTTATCTCATACGCCATGGTGAAACTGACTTCAATCAAAGAGGCATTATCCAAGGGAGTGGTGTAGATAGTGAACTCAATGCAACGGGAAGGGAACAAGCTTTAAAATTCTTTCAAGCTTACCATCACATTTCTTTTGACCGCATTTATACCTCAGAATTGAAAAGGTGCATTCAAAGTGTAAAACCCTTTATCGATAAAGGATTTGAGCATAAAACACTGTCTGAATTGAATGAGATTTCTTGGGGAAAGCTAGAAGGTTTGGTCAGTACTCCTCAAAGCTATCGAGAATATACAGGCATGCTTGAGGACTGGAAGGCCGGCCTACTGGATAGATGTGTCGAAGGAGGTGAAAGCCCAAAAGAACTGTATAAAAGACAAGAAAAGGCTCTGAAATACATCAATAAACAGGAAGGAGAAGAAAAGATCCTCATTTGCACACATGGACGAGCAATGCGCAGTTTTTTATGCCTATTAACGCAAAGTCAACTGGCTGAAATGGATCAGTTTCGACACTCCAATCTGTGTTTGTATTGCTTAGAAAAAACGGAAAACTGCTATGAAATTATTCAGACTAATTCTATAGAACACCTTTGGATCTAAATGGTCATGATTTCGTCTTCTTTCGCTGAGACGGCATCATCAATTTTCTTAGTGTAAAGATTAATTACTTCTTGAATATCATTTTCTGCATCCTTGCCGAGGTCCTCGCTTAAGCCGTCTTTTTGCAGCTGCTTGACCATATCCATGGCATCTTTTCTCGCACTTCTGAGGCTTATTTTACCTTGCTCAGCTTCGGCCTTAGCCTGTTTCACCAATTGAAGTCTTCTTTCTTCCGTCAATGGGGGTACATTGATTATAACTTGCTCACCATCGTTTTGAGGATTCAAACCCAGATTGGCATACATGATCCCTCTTTCGATCTCCTCGAGAATGCTTTTTTCCCATGGCTTGATCATCAAGGTCTTTGCGTCAGGGGTGGACACATTGGCTACCTGCGAGAGCGGTACTTTGCTTCCATAGTATTCTACTTGAACACTATCCAGCATATTCGGCATGGCTTTGCCTGCCCTGAGCTTTGCAACTTCACTGACTAAATGTTGAAGACCTTTGTTGCATTGATCTTTCAATTCGTCCAAGACCATTTTTACCTCTTCTTGCATAGAATTCTTGTTGCACAAAGAAAATCAATAATTCTCAATCTTCACAGTTTGAGCATATTCAAACCGAAGCTACTGAGCATAGACATCAATAGAAATGCCATAAATAGGGCATTCGACAAGAGTTGATCTCCCCTAAAGCTGAATCCTACAGCCAACAGAATAGCCAGTGGTAAGCACAGCATGATGAATAAACCCGGGGCTGAACTCAAGAGAAGAAGAACAGCCGCAATCAACATCTGCAAGGCAAAGAGGGTATTGATCTTTATAGACCTGTTTGGATATCGAAACCGATAAGATCGCAGTGATAAAAAGTGTAGACCAACCAATAGCAAAAAGCTCGGTAACATAAAAGAAACGGTGGGTATTTGGTAGATGGAGTAATCAATAAGTGCCATTGGAATGAGATCAAAGGCAATGTCCATATTGTCGGTGACAAACAAAATGCTCAGATAGACCAGTAATACCATGATGAAATACATGATGCTGAGTAGGTAGTATGCGATATTCAGTACCGCATTTTGATAAAAGAGCACAAAGAAGGGAATGAATAACAGAACAGAATAGGCATCCAATAGCTGCGCAAGTCCGAGAAGTGTGCCAATGTATATCAAGTAGTGCCTTGATCTTTCGGGCTGTTCCCAACTGAGAAAGGAGTAATAAACAGCCATAAGCCACATAGCACCTACCACTAGGGCTTTGATACTTAGAACTGGGAAGACAAGGGTCATCAAAACGCTAAAAATCACCATGGTGAAATGAGATTTCATACCTATTATTCTAAATCTTCTACAGAGAAAATTCAAACCCACCGCCATGAGAAAAAGTAATACTGTTCTGATTACACCCACCAAAGATAAATCCCCATTTGTAAGAAAATAGAAGGACAGCACCAGGGCCGAAAAGCTGAGCGCAACGAATAGATTATTTGATAGTAAGCGGATCAATCGTAAACTAGTTTTAAAAGGGCAAATCTGCGATTCTTTGAGGTGGGAATGATCATTTTATTTGAGGCAACCTGTTCAGACTCCACTGGAATGACCACTACAAAATCCAATTCGGTCTTCAATAATTTCTTGTTCAATTGTTTGCCATTGGTATAAATGGTCACTTGCATTACTTCGCCCGTACTTCGCAGCTGATCATTGTAGATTAATTGCACAAAATGCTCATCCACAAAAACCACAGCTGAACTAAAATATCCACCATCGTTGACGGTTGTCTGATTTTTATGTATGACATGAGACCACTCAATCACTCCAAGTGAATCCGCATTCAAAACCATGATATCGTTGTAGTTGTATATGTTCTTAGAGGTACTGGTAGGTATACCATTCACCATCACAATATCATTTTCCGTCGCAATTTCTTTTTGTTCAGCCACACAGAGAAAACCTCCATCACTTCGTGCCACAACCTTAATGATCTCAAAGCCTTCTGGGATGATATTAGCTGAGTGTTTACCCGTATTGAGCTTAGAAGTAAGGGTTTCATCAAAAGGGGTGAAGGATTGACTGCTTATACTTCTGCGTAGATCGTAGCTGAATTTACTCAAACCCTGTGAGCCATACATTTCATAATGGCCATAAAAGCCAACGACATGAAGCTGTTGATTTTTCCGATCATAGGTCATTTTGAGATCTTTATACACCACACTATCTGTCAACTGCAGGTTCCAGAGGGAATCCTTCTCTTGAATAAAAAAGCGATCCACGGTTCGATTGTCTCGGTCTTTTATGTCAATAATCTCCCTAGCCAAGCTATAAATATTCCCCTGATCACTAAGCATGAAATTCATTAGGTAAAACTTCTTGTGCTTAATGGGCAAGACCACGGATTTACGCCTAATCTGTTTAAGCTCCTTATCAAAGAGCGCCCAATCGGCTATCAGCTGATTCTCTTCGGTTCTCTGACTATGGTAGACTCCAATAAATTCCATATTCTCACTTATGCGAACTCGAAAATCCCCCCTGTCGCCAAACTCCTTTATGGGGGAGCTCAATAATTCTACTTCTTTACCAATCGGCCTCAGATCGTAATCGTAATACTGCGCACTGAGCACATTACTCTGTCTGCGCCGTTCGAACTTAGACTTGACTAAAAGGATACCTTGTGAGGTCATTTTAATCTTCACCATTCTGGATTTCTTTAGCTCTATGTTGCGGCTTTGGTCTAGAGACAGGTGATGATAGTACTTATCGATAATGATGTTCTTGCTGAAGAACTTATTGCGATATCTGAGGACATAGATTCCATTCTCGTTCTCTCCAATCACTTTGGTAAATATCGCTGTACCCTTGAGTTTAGTAGGATTGGACCACTGAACGACTTGACCAAAAGTCGAAATACTTAAAATGAGCGCGAAGGCTAACATCAATCGGTGATATGGAGCGTATTTTTGCACCCTTATTTCAAAAACGAAAATAAAGCCAATTTCATCTATTGGGAGAGCAGATCACAAATAAAGTAAATGTTGAAAAAGCAGTGCTGGTTGGAGTAGAACTCAAAAGCAGCCCGTTAAAGAGCAGCAAAGAATTTTTGGATGAACTGGAGTTTCTCGCTACCACGGCCGGAGCTGTCACTGAAAAACGCTTTGTTCAGCGATTAGAGTACCCAAATCCAAAAAGTTATATAGGTAAAGGCAAGTTGGAAGAACTTTCTGCTTATGCAAAAGCAATGGATATTGACCTTGTAATCTTTGACGACGAACTAAGCCCATCTCAGATAAGAAACCTGGAAAAGGAACTGGACTGTAAGATAGTTGATCGGAGTAATTTAATCCTTGACATCTTTGCCAAGAACGCTCGAACGGCCCAAGCAAAGACTCAAGTGGAGTTGGCACAAAGTGAGTACCTCTTGCCGCGATTGACACGAATGTGGACCCACCTTCAAAAACAAAAAGGAGGAATTGGCATGAAAGGTCCTGGTGAAAAGGAAATTGAAACAGACAGGAGGGTTATACGCGATAAGATTGCCAAACTGAAAGATGATCTCAAACGCATAGATAAGCAGAGTGTAACCAAACGGAAAAGCCGTCAGAATCAAAAGAAAGTGGCTTTGGTAGGATATACCAATGTAGGTAAATCCACCATAATGAATGCTCTATCGAAATCGGATGTACTGGCTCAAAACAAACTCTTTGCCACCTTGGATTCTACCGTGCGGAAAGTGGTATTCCCCAACCCTGACCCCATAAAGCAGCCCGTGATCTTTCTGCTTTCGGATACAGTTGGTTTCATCAGAAAATTGCCTCATCAATTGATTGAAAGTTTTAAATCAACCTTAGATGAAGTTAAAGATGCTGACCTTTTGCTGCATGTGGTCGACATCTCACACCCGGCCTTTGAAGATCAGATGCAAACGGTACAGGAAACCTTATTAGAAATAGGAGCAGCGGACAAACCTACCATTACCGTTTTCAATAAAATTGACCAATACCACCCCGATCCAACACATGATGACATATTTGAAGACCAGACCATCTACGATCTAGAAGAGCTCAAAAAGAGTTGGATGGCCAAATCCAAAGAACAAGTCGTCTTTGTTTCAGCCGTTCAGAAGACCAATCTCGAAGAGTTGCGTCAACTGCTAATCAATCATCTTTCTTAAGGCCAGAGGGCACGGCCAATGGTCTCTCTAAATGGCCAAGGAATAGTAGCTAGTATGATCAGCATACCGATACTGAAATAGACCAAAGCAGTCTTGTGTTTTGCCTTGTCTGTGCTTCTCCTTTTGGATTTACTGCTTCCAATTTGCAGAAGTATTGCCGCGAGCAACATACCAAAAATGTGCTCTATAGACCAGAAACGCAGATAGCTATTGCCCATGTCTGCAAATGCATTGCTAATGTTTGAATGCCATCCCTTATAGAAGTAAAGCACCAAACCCAATACCACTTGCAAATGCATAAATCCCACAAAAAGGGAGGCAGAGCGCTTGTGATTCTTACTGTAAGCTTGAGATTTACTCAAACCTCTTGCCGATTTTGTTATGGCATAGATACCAAAGATGAGTACGGCCCATCTGAGGATATTGTGTGTCATTTGTAAATGATCCATGAGGCAAAGAAAAGAATTAATTCAATTGCGGATTAATAGGACTGTTCGCCAAGATGGCGTACTCCCCACCTAAATCGGTCATCACCTTCTGCCACAAAATTTTATCATCTATGTCCTGAGCCAAAACATCTGAAGCCTCAATCTCTCCCACTACCCAAGCCTTTTCCTTTAATTCCAGTTCTAACTGTTCGGGTGCCCAACCACTGTAGCCAATAAAAAATTTGAATTTTTGAGGATCTAGGCTGCCGTCCAGCAAACCTTTGGCGGTAAACTCAAAGTCGCCGCTCCAATAAAGCCTTTCTCCTAATTTGACCGAATTTGGAATTTCCTCGCACCTGTGGAGAAAATGAAAACTCTCAATGTCTACCGGCCCACCTTGATAAATGGTATTGGGAACCGTATCCAATTCCGGAATCAGCAATTCGACACTAAAATCCGTCTTTTGATTCAATACAAATCCCACCGTTCCTTCGCTGTTGTTCTCTGTTATAAGCACAACTGTCCGATTGAAGTTTGGGTCCTCCAAAAAGGGTTCTGAAATCAATACTTGGCCAATCTTAGGATTTGTATTCATATAAGGGTGTAGAGATAATAAATGCTAAATAAGCTCAAAAAGAATAAACCCACAAGTGCAAGCCGATATTCTGCTCTGGACCAGATCATTTCTTTGTGCGGACTTCTATTCACCAGCATGATCGCTAAATACGCTATCACTGGTGCGGTAAGGAAAGAAACCACTGTGGCAACTGTAACCATTTGCTTCATATTACTAACAAAAAAGGCGAGGAGAACAATGGTTCCAATGGCCAATACAGCCATCCACAACCAGCGTTTAAGCACTATTCCCTTGAGCTTGGCTTCTGAAGAAATGCTTTGCATGACCCGCGGCAATGCATCAAAACAGGTGAGTGTTGTGCTCAACATGGTGGTAAATGCAGCCAGGGCAATAATCCAATAAGACCACTCACCTAAACTCAGCGTATAGATTTCAATCAGTTGTCTGGCAAATGCGCCGGCTGAGCTCTCCAATTGAATGCCGGAACCAAAGAGTGTATTTGCTCCAAGCAGCAAAAAACATATAGCCAGAAATGCTGTACCGAAAAATCCAGTTTTGAAATCAGTATTCTCTGTTTGCAGATCTATCTTCCCCTGGCTATCCGCTTTGGCTTTGCTCCAGATAGAGTGCCAAATACTGATATCCAACGGAGCCGGCATCCAACCCACAAAAGCAATGAGAAAAGCTATGTGAATGGGATTCTTGAAGCTAAACACTTGCCCCTCATGACCGCTGTTCTCTACCCCAAATGAAAGGACCATTGCCACTAGTGTAGAAAGTGCTAAAAGCAACATAATTACTTTCATGAACTTTGCTAGAAAGGCATAATGACCTATGCGAAGAATTAGCATACAGATAATCAGAAGAATTGCACTCCACACCCATGGATTTAGTTGCATTCCGGTTAATTCCTGCGCCAAGCCAGCCGTTACCACGGTTACTGCTGCTTGAATGGTGAACATAGTCGCCAAGGTGAGACCTAGAATCATATAAAGGGCCCAATCATTCAGTTTGCTGAAGCCGCTGATCAAATTCTCTCCACTCAGGTTGGCATATCTTGGACCCAAGGCAAAGAATGGGTATTTGAGCACGTGGGCCACTATGATCGCCAAGATGAGCACATATCCAAACTCTGCCCCTGCCCGGGTACTTTGAACAATATGTGAAACCCCGATTGCCGCACCGGCATAGAGTAATCCGGGACCGAGTTTTTTGACGAAGCTTAGCACGGCGGAAAGATAGTGAATCGGGAACAGGAACGGGAACAGGGACGGGAACAGGGACGGGAACGGCGACGGGAACGGGAACGGGAACGGGGACGGGAATGGGGACGGGAACGGGGACGG
>JAHEKB010000095.1 GCA_024638525.1 Bacteroidota bacterium | reverse complement strand
CAAATTCTATTACCCTAAAAGGAGGGGCAACTTTGTTCTTAGCCACTTTCACTTTGACCCGGTTACCGATGATGTCAATTCCGTCCTTGATGCTTCCTATTCTCCTAATATCTAATCGAACAGATGAATAAAATTTGAGCGCATTACCTCCAGTAGTTGTTTCTGGGTTGCCAAACATCACTCCAATTTTCTCGCGTAATTGATTGATGAAGATACAAATGCAGCCAGTCTTACTGATGGTTCCCGTTAGTTTTCTCATAGCTTGAGACATCAATCTGGCCTGTAATCCCATTTTTGAGTCTCCCATGTCGCCTTCTATTTCCGCTCTTGGCACAAGTGCAGCAACCGAATCAATGACAATTACATCTATCGCACCAGATCTTATCAAATTATCGGCAATTTCTAAAGCTTGTTCCCCGTCATCAGGTTGTGAAATCAACAGTTCGTTGGAATCTATGCCAATTTTCTCCGCATAGAATTTATCAAAGGCGTGCTCAGCATCTACAAAGGCGCAAATGCCGCCTAATTTTTGAGCCTCTGCAATACAGTGTAAGGCCAAAGTGGTCTTGCCTGAAGCCTCTGGTCCATAAATCTCTACTACCCTGCCTCTGGGGAAGCCTCCAACTCCTAAAGCGAGATCCAGTCCTAGGGAACCGGTTGAAACCGTATCTACCTTGACCACAGAATCATCGTCCATTTTCATCACAACACCCTTACCATATGACTTTTCTAATTTGTCAATGGTCAACTTGAGCGCTTTGAGTTTCTCTGTATTTTCTTTGGTTGACATTTTATTTATCTAAGCTGTTTTTTCAAATATATACAAAGCTAGGACTACTATCTGTGCTTGGATAAGCTGTTGAAAAGATGAATGCGGGCATCCATTTCATAACTGCATTTTCCGAGGCCCTACTAACGGTTGATTGCCGGTTGACTCAATGGATAAGCTGTTGAAAATACTATGGGATTGTAATCAGCTCAATACCTAAACTGACATAAATTCGTTGAAACAAATAGATTGAAATTCACCCTTACAATACTGGCAGTAGTCATGAGCGCTCTGAGCTTTGCACAGGTTCAGCCACCAGACTCGGGAACCACCATTGACAATGTGGATATCATCACCTTATACAAACCTGATGTTGCCGAGAGCGTTAAGATTGGCATAGACCCCAAACTAGAAGAACCAAAACACGACCCTCTGGAGTACAACTATTCTTTTCCTAAAGTATCTTATCAGCCCAAGGCGGTCTACAGCCCAATAGACCCTATCTATTTAAAAAAAGAGGGAGATAAGGACCTGTATGACAATTACATTGAATTGGGAGGTGGAAATTATGCGACATCATTCCTAGATGCTCGTATTCATAACACTCAGGATAAATACTATACCTACGGTTTGCGATTGAAGCACCACGCCTCCAGTTTCTCTAACAATCCCAGACAAGGACGATTTAGTGAGAATAGGGTAACCGCTTTTGGAAAAAGAGAAAAGGGTGGATCTCTCAGAGGGGAAATAGATTATAGGAGAAATGTAATCCACTACTATGGATATCAAGATGGACTTGACCTAAGCCTGAACGATATTAACCAGATTTACAATGACGTTCGCGCACAGGCTACTTGGGCAAAAAAAGGAGGCCGTGCTGAGGCGAGTGTCAATGCAGGCTTTGATATTTTTGACCGACTAAGCGGGAATGAAGCAACGGTTTTTGTAAAAAATCAGAATTCTTTTGATCTCGGTCAAAGTGATTTTCACCTCGATCTAGGAGCGATATACAATTCTATAAACAGGGAAAACGAATACAATAGACTATTCATAAATATCTTCCCGCATTATGCGTTCAAGTACCAGAAATATCACATAGATGCCGGCTTGCGTCTAACCTATTTCAACGATTCAAATTCCAGTTTTTTCTACTATTCTCCTTTTGTAGATGCCTACACCTATCTCGTACCCGATAAGTTAAGGGCATATATTGGAGTGAGCGGTGGTGTGCAAACCAACACCATGAGGGAAATGACATACAATAACCTCTTCCTCGGATCGGATGCTGAATTTAGAAATCCATTTGAAAAGATTCATTTGTATGCGGGAATGAACGGTAATTTCAAGCGGTTTGTTGAATATGGAATTCGTCTCTCTCAGCGCATAGTGGAGGACCAGTACTTTTTTGTAAACGACACAAATTCGCTCAGAAATCTAACGACAGTTTACGACTCTTTTGGCGTATTTGCTTTCTCAGGAGAATTGAAACTGGATGTAAACAGAAATCTAGATTTGGGATTTGCTGGTACGGTTTACGCTTATAATTTAAATAATGAAAAAGATGCTTGGCACTTGCCCACCTATGATGCTAAGGCTTTTGTGACTGTGCGACTGGCAGACAAGCTCTATATATCCGCAGCTTATTTCGCGGTGAGTCCTCGCAATAGCAGAGATCTTGCTGGAGCGCAAAGAAAACTGATTGCAATCAATGACCTAAACCTCGGCGCAGAGTACAGATACAAGAAGAACATCTCTTTCTTTTTGAATATTCAGAACCTCTTAAATCAGAGATACCAAGTTTGGAACCATTATAATGCTCAAGGATTCAACGCGATGGCGGGTTTAACATTTTCTATATAGACTAGAATTAAGGTTGTTCTGAAGTAATATTGTAGCGCATTGCAGAACTTAGCTAAAATAACACACGAATTACTCTATGATCACGACTGTGTGATCGTGTCTGGTTTAGGTGGTTTTATCACACAGAACAAGAATGCTCATTGGGACAAAGACAAAAATGAGATTCATCCCCCAAAGAAAACATTGGCCTTCAATTCGCGTTTGGATCAAAACGACGGATTGCTGGCTAAAAGACTGCAATCACAATCTGGACTTTCGTATTCTCAAGCCATTAGTCATATCGAAGAGTGGTCACAACTTGTCCTTACTGAACTTAAAGAGACTGGCCATTGTAAATTAAACGGATTGGGAACACTATACAAGGCCGGAGAAGACAGTCCCGTTTTTGTTCCTGAACAAAAACTCAATTTCAAGAAAAGCACATTTGCCTTAGAGAGTATAAGGATCAAAAGCAATACAAAGAAGTCTTCAGAGCAATCGAAAAGAAATCTTAAAACACAAGAGACCAGAGCTAAGAATTTTGAAAACACAAAGCTAGACAAGAAAAATATCAACCTTACCTTGATCAATGTGCTGGGCTCCGTTTTCATTCTCGCCATGGTGTTTAGTTTATTGAATATGGAATTGGGACCTAACAAGGACTTGCAATACCTTTCTCAATACCTGGACTCAGCAGAAGAATGGAATGGTAATCGAGAAGCAGACCAGTCTGTATTTTCTCAATTACTGACTCCTCCCATAGTAAGTGATGCATACCTCATTCTGCTCAATGGTACATTCTCCAATGAAGAGGTTGAAAAGATTGTAGAGGATCTTGATCGTTTGTACATTCAAAATGAGATTATTGAAAGAGAAAATAAGGAGTATCAAATCAACGTTATCTCTTTCATGGATAAGCAATTGGCTGAAAGATATAAGGATTTGTTGCAAAAGAGAATTCCTTACGAACTAACAATTACTGCTAAATAGAATATGAGTTTATTTCTTCAAATTGTAGAAGGCGGCAATGCAGCTGCTGATTCTGCGGCTGTTTCTGAGTCTTCAGGTATGGACCTAGTGGCATTATTGCTTAACAGTGGGTACGTGATGATTCCTATTGCCCTTCTTAGTGTAGTAGCTATCTATTTATCAATAGAACGCTATGTTACCATCAAAAAGGCCGGAAACATCGATTCAAAATTCATGTCCACCATTAAAGATGAGGTTTTGGATGGAGATATCAAAGGAGCACAGCGGCATTGTCAAGACAAAGCTACGCCTGTAGCCTTGATGATCGCAAAGGGACTTTCTAGAATTGGCAAGCCCTTGGAAGACATTAGTGTGGCCGTGGAAAATGTAGGCAAACTCGAAGTCTATAAGCTGGAGAAGGGTATGCCCATTCTCGCAACAATTTCTGGCGCTGCTCCAATGTTGGGCTTTTTGGGAACTGTAACAGGCATGATTCGCACATTTAACCAGTTGCAAGAAAGTGGCGAACAAATCACTGCCGATCTTCTCAGTGGTGGTATTGGTGAGGCTATGATGACCACCGTTGCTGGACTTATAGTAGGAATATTTTCATACATTGCCTACAACCTCTTGTCTTCCATGATCAATAAGGTGGTATACAATATGGAGGCATCATCCGTTGAATTCTTAGACATTTTACACGAGCCATCATGAATTTAAGACCAAAAAGCAGGGTAAGCACGGAATTCAATATGTCTTCCATGACTGATATTGTCTTTTTGTTGTTGATCTTTTTTATCATCATTAGTTCAGTTGTCAAGGATCCGGGCTTGCGACTCATATTACCCAAAGGAGTAAAACATAGGGTGGTCAACGAAGTAATACATGTTTCCGTGGATGCCAACTTGAATTATGCCATCGACAAAGAAATAATGAGTGTGGATCGTTTACCTCAGGCATTAGAAGAGGTATTAACTGCAAAACCCAATGCCACAGTTAGCATTAGAGGAGATAAGTCTGTTGCCTATGATCACGTCATGGAACTGGTTATGATGGCTGATAAACTCAATGCTAAAGTTGTACTGGCACTGGATCCAGTAAAAAAATAATGAATTTAAAACGCACAGCAGACCAAGCGGGATTTTTCGGAACCATAGTGTTTCATGCACTCTTGATCTTCGTGATTATGTTGCTCATGGTCAAGTGCAATAATGAACCTCCTCCCGATCCTCTTGATGGTGCTGTAGCGGTAAGTATTGGAGATCCAGAAATGGGAGGACCTGATCAAAGCACTGCCAATCCAACGCAGGCTGAGAATACGCCTCAGGAAGAAAATATTGACGAACAGGTGACCAGTGATGATGTAGATGCTCCTGAAGTTCAGGATAGCAGACCTACCACCACTCAGACCACTACACCTAACGAAACTACAGAGACACCGCGAGAAGCTAATCCCAATGATCTTTTCAAGCCTCGTAATCCAGGAACTGGAACCGGATCGGGTGATGGTAACCAAAGCGGTGACCAAGGAAGTCCAGACGGTCGACCCGATGGCCAACCTGATGGCAGCGGCACAGGCACGGGTGGTGAAGGCTTTGCTGGTGACGGTTTTATAGGAAAAATAGACGGGTTTAAAGCCGTTGGAACATATACCCCAGACAACAATAAGCAAGAATTTGGAAAGGTGGTTGTCAAGGTCTGTGTAGACAAAGCAGGAAAGATCATTTCGGTTAAAGGAGGCCAAAGGGGCACAACTAACCCTAGCTCCTATCTGAATAGTCTTTCTGAACAAGCAGCTCGCAGATTCAAGTTTCAACGAATAGGAACGGCCACCAATGTCAATTGTGGGTTCATAACATTCAATTACAAAGCTGGATAATGGCTTGAATTATCAAGAGACCATCGACTATTTGTTTCGTCGGCTTCCCATGTATCAGAGGCAGGGCAAAACAGCTTTCAAAAAAAACCTCAACAACATCATTGCCCTTTGTGAATTCACAGGAAATCCAGAGCAGAAATTTCCCTCAATTCACATTGCGGGAACAAATGGCAAAGGATCTACAGCACACATATTGGCAGCTATTTACAGGAATAATGGCTATAAAGTAGGTCTTTATACCTCACCTCACCTGGTGGATTTTAGGGAAAGAATTAGGATTAATTCCAAACCCATTGAAGAGTCTCATGTAGTTGAGTTTGTCAAGGAGATCAAACCTGCCATTGAAAAACTGAATCCTTCTTTTTTTGAAATCACTGTTGCCATGGCCTTTAACTATTTTGCAAGCCAAAAGGTAGACCTTGCTGTTGTAGAAACAGGTTTAGGAGGGCGATTAGATTCGACCAATATTCTAATTCCGGAAATTTCGGTTATTACCAGTATTGGGTACGACCATATGGATATGCTTGGAGACAGCTTAGAGAAAATAGCTCTGGAGAAGGCAGGTATAATTAAACAGGGAGTCCCGACAGTAGTTGGCCTATTGCCCCAAGAAGCTGAAGAAGTCATAAAGACGGTAGCTAAAAACAAGAAATCACTGTACCACGATGCGATCAGAACGCCTCATAGGTTCACTTCAGAAGGCTTGGTTGAATCTGATCTCAAGGCAGATTACCAGCAGTTAAATATCAAAACTGCCCTTGCGGTGACGAATGCTTTAGAATACAAATTCGAGACGGTGGATGAACAGAGCTTAGCTGCTTTGAAACAGGTGAGAAGCCTGAGCGGGCTGCGAGGCAGATGGGAAAGACTTCAACAAGATCCTCGCTTTCTAATGGACGTCGCTCACAACGAAGAAGGATTGAAAATAAATTTGGGGCGATTGCTGAGTTTTGAGAAGAAACTCTGTTTTATCCTTGGCTTTGTTCAAGAAAAAGACCTCAGTAAAATAATTCCCCTATTCCCGGTAGAGGCCGAATACTATTTTGTTCGTCCACAAATTGAGCGTGGAATGAAAGCTGAACAATGCGCAGAAGCGTTTGAGAAATACGGAATAAGCGGTAAAGCAAGCACAGATCTACAGCAGGCAATTAAATACAGTCGTAATGCTTTGAAGACACACCGTTGTGAATTAGTGTATATCGGAGGTTCCAATTTCATTATCGCTGACCTACTATTGTTAGAGAAAGAAGGTTCATTGCATCTTTGACGGAAGAAATTCACATTTATACAGACGGCAGCTCGCTTGGAAATCCAGGACCAGGCGGATATGGAATAGTCTTTAAATACAAGGATTATTACAAAGAACTCAAGGGAGGCTTCGCACACACCACCAATAACAGAATGGAGTTACTAGCTGTGATCAAAGGATTAGAGTCTTTGAATGAATTTGCCAATGGCAAAGAAGTGGTGATTTTTACAGATTCCACTTATGTCATGCATGCTGTGACCAAAGGCTGGGTATACAGTTGGCAGAAGAAAGGGTTTAAAGACAAGGCGAATCCCGACCTCTGGAGAAAATTTTTACGGATATTTCCAAAATATAATGTCCGATTTGAATGGGTTAAAGGGCACAGCGGAGTCAAAGAAAATGAAAGATGTGATAAATTGGCCAAGGAGGCAGCAAAAGCAGAAAACTTACCTCCTGATACTGCTTATGCTCCCAAAAACTAAATATGAGACTCCCTTGGTTTGACAGAACATCGCGTGTAATTCAGCACGGTAAATTTATTCCTGAACTCGATGGCCTGAGGTTTATTGCCATCATAAGTGTATTGTTTTTTCATGCTAGTGGAAGGATGTTGAACAGATTTGAGCTAGAGAGAAACTGGATCTCAGAATTTTTTGGAACGGGCTTTTTTGGAGTTGAAATTTTCTTTGCTATTTCTGGCTTTATTCTCACGCATCAATTTCTTAGGGCAAAGCAATTCAAATATTCATCGTATTTAGTCAGGAGAATTAAAAGGATTGAACCGCCTTTTGTCATTGCGATCGTTGTACAAACTGCACTCCTGCTTCTTATCAATCGAGACAGAATGGAAGAATACCTAAGTTCATTCGTTAATGTTATCACTTATACTTCCAATATTTTTAAGAACAACACCATAAATGGAGTAACTTGGTCATTGGAGGTTGAAGTCCAGTTTTACCTCTTACTTCCCTTGTTGCTGTTCATGCTAGTAAAAGTGAGAACCCTGTGGGTCAATCTTACTCTTTTGACTGCTTTGGCTCTAATTCTTCACTTTTTGGTTCATCCCATGATGCCAATAGAGACACTCATCTCCTATTTCTTGTTCTTTAGTGTTGGTATAATAACCGCATTTGTCAAGGTGCAAGCAAAGAGTATATCCTTTCTGCCAGGCAATTGGTTTATTAATCTCATCTTGATATTCAGCTTATTTGCTTTGAACCATCTAACTTTTGATTTCTTGGGAAGTTGGCAAACTTTTATCCAATACTTACTCATGATTTGGTTATTCACCAATGTACTGGTTAATCGCAAGGGTATAGGTCTATTGGATAATTCTTC
>JAHEKB010000094.1 GCA_024638525.1 Bacteroidota bacterium | reverse complement strand
TCAAGCGCATGCCTTTTGGTTCAGGTGGCTTTGGGCAGTTTTTCTTTTTTCCAGCCCATTGCTTCTATTTTACAGCCACAACTTCTCTCCAGACGCAGCAGCTCTCGGACTACTGATGTTGGGACTCAGTTATTTCAATCCCAAAGGAGACCGAGTGAATTATCAACTGCTTATATGTCTTGTCCTAGCGGCATTTCTGAAAACAACGGCAGGCCTATATGCCATTGCCTATGCTTTGTTCCTTGTATGGAAATACCGCAAAGGATACCTTCACACTAAGTTCATTCTGAGCAGTATAGTACTTCTGATTGCAGCAGTATTTATTTACTTTTACTTGAGTCAGCTGGTGATTGAAAGAAATAAGTCCTTGTGGTCTACTCTCTTTCTGGCTTCTTCTGCTAAGATTGAAAGCTTTGCTCAATTGACAGAAGTACTCAAAGCCTTGTGGCGATGGAAATTGGAATACCTCAATCCTTATCAATGGATAGTGATCTCTCTTGCGATAATCTGGACATTCTATACTAAAAGAAGACTGGGTGATTTCGCATTTTATCTTATCATCACCTCGGGTGTTCTGGGAGTTCTATATCTGTTTGGCGCACAGTTTATAAATCATGACTACTATGCTCTGGCAAGCTTTATGCCCTTGCTAATCTACTTGGGTATGAGAGCCATTGCAAAAATTCCCAGAAAAGGAATAGCAGGCATTTTTGCCTTGATTTGCTTGTCAATACTGTCTTTTAGTTATGGAAGCAATCAACACTTTGACAGAATGAGTGAAACATGTACAATTCACAATCAGCATTATACTTTTGAATTTAACTGGATGAAAAAAAATGCTGATCAAATTAAATCCATAGTTGAAGAAGACGAGATGATTTTTGTGGTTTATGGCATGGAACCCAATCTCAGCCTTAGTTATTTTGATAGAAATGGCATTGTTTTTAATCATGAAGAAATGGGTAGAAGTGAGAGTAACTTCTATTACTGGTTAGAGCGCAGAAAACCTATGTACACCTTGGTTCGAAAGAAATATGCAGATCTTTTTAAGAAAGAACACGCTGAGTATTTTTATCAAACCGAACTCCAGTTGAATCACGCTGACTTTGTATTATTGAAAAACCGTGGACATTGAGTTATATAGAGTGTATTGCCTGAGCAAAGCAGGTGCAGTTGAGGACACTCCATTTGACCAAGACACCTTGGTCTTCAAAGTATCCGGCAAGATGTTCGCTCTTTGCAGCTTGCGAGACTTTAAAAGCACCAATCTCAAATGCGATCCGGAGAGAGCTCAGGAATTGAGGGCCAGCTACTTGGCAGTAGAAGGCGGCTTCCACATGAACAAAAAGCATTGGAACACGATATATTTTGATCAAGACATGAGTGATAGTGAAATTTTAAAATGGGTGGATCATTCCTATGAATTAGTGGTTCTAAGCCTTCCAAAGAAAATTCGCGAGAAATTGTAATGCAATCTCAAATCAGCCTAGAAAGATCCGGCCATAGGTTTATACTTTGTCAAGAAAAGGCGGCCTATTGGGAGAATGAAAAATCACTACTGCTTTCAGACGTACATGCGGGCAAAGCAGCACTTTTTCGCTCCAATGGCATTCCGCTTAGCAGCGACCATTTGATTGCAGATCTCTTAGCAATTGAAGCATTAATTCAGCGCTTTGGCGCAGAGAGATTGATTATTCTCGGTGATCTTTTCCATTCAGACCACAACCAAGAGAATGCGTTGGCAGTGGATTGGCTTAATAATTTGAGCATAGATGTATTACTGATAGAGGGAAATCATGACGTGCATACGGCAGACAAAAAATATCGGATTAACAGCCTGGAGGAACTTAAAAAAGACGGAATACACTTATTGCATGAACCTTCTGAAACACAGGGTCATTTTCAAATCAATGGACACCTTCATCCGGCATATAGAATCAGAGGTAAAGCGAAACAAAGTTTGAAATTCCCATGCTTCTATGTAAACAATGAACGTCTTATTCTCCCTGCATTTGGTCAATTAACTGGAAATAAAGTGATGAAAAAAGGCAAGGGGGATCAAATGATCATCATTAGCCCCGAAGGACTGATGGCTTTGTAAAAAATGCCGCATACATGGAGTCGGACTGAGCTTCTCGTCCATTTAGATGTAGTTCATCAGTTAATACCAACTGACATTCTTGCTCCAACCAATGCATTTGTACCCTGTTTTCCATATCAAAAACCGAACATGTTATATAAACCAGGATGCCGCCCTCTTTTAGAAAAGGCAAACTATTGCTTAATATCCTTCTCTGTAAATTCTGGTAATTTTGGAGTTGGTTATAATCGAAGTTTGAAAAATGCTCGGGATTTCTGAACCAAGTACCGCTCCCGCTGCAAGGGAGATCTGCAATAATGAAATCAAATTTACCCAAATCAACTTCTAGAGGAAGGGAGAGATCCAAGCATTTGATCTCCGCCTTTTTATTGTAGAACTTTAGCCTTTTACGGGCATTGTGCAATATACTTTCTCTTTTATCGGTCAATAGAAACTCGGTTCCTTCTCGAATAAGGGGTATGGATTTCCCTGCAGAACCACAGCAACAATCCCAAACCCTCATGCCTTTATCAATTCTTATTTGATTTAGAATCAATTGTGAGCTTAAGTCTTGCACTTGAATTGAGCGATGTTCAGGAATATGCACTTGTCTGCCACTCATTGCGTGCGCTACATCGGGATGAGCACTGAAACCTAAATTGGCTAGTTCTTCGCGTTTTTCTTCTCCTACTCTTAACCATACCAGTGGTTGGAACTTGTGCATATCAGCGTCGTTCAATGAAAGAAATTCCGGCTGAAGCAGATTTTGAGGGTAATACGTATCTATAGAAGCATTTACTGAGTTTAAGATGTATGCCCACCTTTCTTCTATAGGAATATCTGGTAATATAGGCCAGTCTTTGCGTGGGTTCATTAATTTGTCCATGTCTTCTATCCCCATGTAACCGTATACCCAAGAACTTACATAAAGGGCATTTTCTATGCTGTCTTTGGCCAATACTCCTTTTACTCGCCAGTAGCCATAGCAGAGCTCTGCAATTGCTTTCCTATCTCTTGAACCAAACTTCTTTTTGCCTTTAAACCATTTCTTAAGGTGAATATGAAAAGGAGAAGGATATGAATAGCTTTCCAGAAGCTTGGTGCTTTCTAAAAAGCGAGGCAGAAAATACCGCATCATCTGAGCTCTATGGCTTCTAGTTTATTGTTCTTGAACGCAATGATGTGGAGATAACGATTGTGATAGCAATTGTTGATTTCTTCTAATTTGAATCTCGAATTCGAATATTCAAATGTATGTCCAGTAACGAATGTTGGAAAGTATTCTCCAAAAGCGTGTAGCAATTGACCGGCGAATAGCATCTGGTCATATCCGGCATAACTGAAATTAGATGGGTCGCCATTATATTTGGTTCTGAAACTGCGTCTCATTTCCAGAGAACGGGCATTTCCCGTTTCGGCAAGGTCGTCTGTAATAAAATGGACATTCAATTGGTTCCAAAAGCTGAAATCTACACTTGAAAAATCCAACCACCTGTCGCTTCCATATAGAAAGATTTCTTTTTTCGTTCCCATCATGGCGGTCACCGATGTATTTACTTTGCTCTTGTCTTCTGAGAGATGAACAATCACGTGAGAACTAGCATTGAGCAGTCCATTCCAGGATTGATCTCTTCCGTAGCTCACGACTTGGCTATTGATTCCACTCCCCTCCAAGGCCTTTATCAAAGCCGATCCAAATCCTCGGTCAAAGCGTCCTCCATCCCGTACAAGGATAAGTTTCTTGCCGTAGTGATTCAACTTAAAATACTCGACAAACTCTTCAGCTTTCACCTTATTTGACGGACTTAAATTAAAGAGGTAGGGATTACTGATACTCAAATCGTCGATCACAGTGATCGGAGAAAAAAGTGGAATTTGATGTTCCTTAGCAAACTTGGCGGTTATCAGTACTTGAGATTGATCTGTCGGTCCGATGATTAGATCTACTTTCTTGAGTTCTGATTTGCGCAGTATTCGTTTTACCACCAAGCTATCGTTCTGACTATCGTAAACCTTAAGCGTATATCTTATTCCGGATCCAGCCAATTCGTCCAAAGCAACCAGTATTCCCTGATAATACTCAAGCATAAGCTCTGCACGCATTTTTTCCTGAGGGCTTTTATAGCCTTTGTGGAAAGGCAGAATTACCGCAATGCTAAACTCTTGTTTATGAGCTTGTACTTGAAATTCATAGCCCTGAAAAAATACTTGGTGATAGACCGTTTGATCTGCTGCTTGGTTGGGTACTACATCCGGGTCTTGGATTGGATCTTCTTTTACCGGATCTTCAGTGACCACAGGACGATTATCAGGAACATCAGCAGTTGGCAAAGTATTGAACGCACCGCATGAAAAAAGCAGCACGGGCAACACAAGCAATATCAAACGTTTATTCCCACTCAATGGTGGCCGGTGGCTTGGAGCTGATGTCATATACTACTCTGTTTATTCCTTTGATTCTATTTATAATATTATTTGATACCTTGGCTAGGAAAGAATGTGGAAGATCAGCCCAATCAGCAGTCATTCCATCCAGAGAAGTCACAGCTCTTAGGGCAATGACATTCTCATATGTTCTTTCATCTCCCATTACTCCGACAGATTGAACAGGTAGGAACATGGCTCCTGCTTGCCAAACCTCATCGTAAAACTCCTGAGCCTTTAATTCATCAATGAATATGGCATCAGCTTCCTGCAAGATGGTGATCGTTTCGCGGCTGACCTCTCCTAGTACCCGAATGGCTAAACCCGGCCCGGGAAATGGATGTCTTTTGAGTATGAACTCGGGAACACCTATTTCTGCGCCTATTCTTCTCACTTCATCTTTAAATAAGAGGCGAAGAGGTTCAGCGAGTTTCATCTTCATGTCCTCAGGTAGGCCTCCAACATTGTGATGCGACTTAATGGTAGCAGATGGACCCTTTACAGAAACACTTTCAATTACGTCTGGATAAATAGTACCCTGCCCCAACCACTTGGCATCTGGATGCTTGGCCGCTTCCTGGTCAAACACTTCAATAAACGTATTGCCAATTATCTTCCTTTTGGCTTCGGGTTCAACGACCCCTTTTAATCGGTCAATAAACAGATCTGTGGCGTCAATTCCCGTGACATTCAATCCTATCTCCTTGTACACCCGCAATACATCCTCGTATTCGTGTTTGCGCAGCACACCATTGTTCACAAAAATTCCAATGAGATTGCTGCCTATTGCTTGATTCAGAATATAGGCAGCAACAGAGCTATCCACTCCTCCACTAAGCCCCATAATCACCTTGTCATTACCTATCAGTTCTTTAAAGTGTGCTACACTTTCGTCTATGAAGTTTTGCGGGGTCCAATCCGTTGTACAACCGCAAATATCCACGACGAAATTTCTCAAAATCTGACCACCTTGTTCTGTATGGCTAACTTCGGGATGAAACTGCAAACCGTAAACAGGTCTGTCCATAAACTTGAAGCCGGCCACGGGTATACTATCTGTTCTGGCGATCTTAACCGCATTTGGAGGAAGCTCCAGAATAGTGTCTGCATGACTCATCCACACTTCACATTCATCTGTAATTGCCCTAAGCAAGTCAATGTGTTCATCTACCAATAGTTTGGCCCTTCCATATTCACGATGAATAGACTTTTCAACCTTACCTCCGTTATTGTGCGCCAAAAACTGAGCACCATAGCACAAACCTAAAACGGGGACATCGAGGTTCATGACATCCAAGTCTGCGATTGGAGCTTCTTCGGAGATGGCTGATTGAGGGCTTCCTGAAAGTATGACCCCTTTGAAATTATCCTTTAATTCAGGGAGATGATGAAAGGGATGGATCTCACAGTATACGTTGAGTTCTCTAATTCTGCGGGCAATCAACTGAGTGTATTGCGAACCGTAGTCTATGATGAGGATGGTTTCCTGCATTGTGCAGGCAAAAATATGCGGAATGCCTTTCTTTTAGGCAATTGGATTTCCCCTAGTTAGCCACAGCCTTTTCTGTGAATTTATATCCTACTCCCCTAAGTGATTTGAAGAAAATGGGATTTTTAGGGTCTGGCTCAAAATACTTCCTGAAAGCCAAGATGAAATTATCTATGGTTCGGGTTGAAGGGTATACCGAATAACCCCACACGGTTTGTAAAATCTTTTCTCGGCTAACCACTTCCTCTTTATTTTCGATTAGCAGCTTGAGCAAAAGCGCTTCTTTTTTTGTCAAGGAAAATTTACCATCGTTTCCCTGAGCTTCATAGCTCTCAAAGTTGACATTATTGTCTCCAAAACTGTATTCAGACACACTTTTTGATTGCTGGCCTTCATCATTGCGCGCTAAAAGCTTGTCAATTCTGAGCATCAGCTCTTCAAGGTTAAAGGGTTTGGTAAGGTAATCATCACCCCCTTTTTTCAAACCGAGAATTCTGTCTTCAGCACTGCTTTTTGCCGAAAGAAACATGATTGGAATATGGGAATCATGTAAGCGAATATTCTCACACACTGCAATTCCATCAATATTAGGAATCATGATATCCAGAATGACAAGATCGAATCTCTGTTCTTTGAAGGCAGAAATAGCCTCTGCGCCGTCATAAACCACAATCGGGTGATAATCCTCAACTTCAAGGTTCAATTTAATAGTTTCAGCCAGATGCTTTTCGTCTTCAACGACAAGAATTCTCTTCTTCATACTTCAATTTTAGTTAAAAACATGTGTCAGTCTTACAAAGTTCACCAATAAGAAAATCAATTCTGTCAGACCAATCTCACAATCATAGCGGTAAGCTAATCCTAAAGACGGTCCCACGAGGTTGATTATCAAGTGCTTCTATTTGACCGTTGTGGTTGATGATGGCCCTTTTAACTATAAATAGTCCCAGCCCTGTCCCCTTGGTAGTTCTGGTCTCTTCGTCCTGAACCCTATAAAATTTAGAAAAAATCCGCTTCTTTTCGCTTTTGGGCACTCCACTTCCTTCGTCCGCCACTTCAATGAATATTCTAGACCCATCTTTGTACAACTTGAGATAAACCGAGCTTCCTTCAGAGTATTTAAATGCATTATTCAATAGATTGGAAACTGCTATTCTAAGAATAACTTTATCTCCAACATATTCTATCCCATCTTCAACTTCTAATGCCAAATCGCCTTTAATGCTATGTGAATCATGGATATCTCTCATGAGCTGGGAAAGATCAAATGGCTGTTTAAAGTATTGATACTGACCATATTCAATCTGAGTTGCTGTCAGCATGTTTTCCGTTAAGTCTTCCAACCTATGCGTATTGTCAATGCTCTTGTGAATCAATTCGGCCTTCTTTTCTTCTTTGATTTTGGGATTTAAAATAGTTTGCAACATCAAGCGAATCGCAGCGATTGGCGTTTTGAATTCATGCGTAACAGACAGTAAAAAATTGTTCTGTCTTCTATTGAGTTTAAATAGGGAGTTGATGGAATAAAATACGCCGAAGACTCCTGTAGCTACCAGTATAAGCAAGAGTATGGATTGAAACCACCAAATCTTCTGCTGTCGATTATATTCTCGATCTAAGGCGGCTACTTGATCGGGATTTATCTGAATTTGAATGACAGTTTTATCGCTAAAAGCAATGTATTCTACAATGTAGTTGTTTTGAAAGCGTTGCTGAACAAATCGATCCAATGTATTTGGATCTACCTCTAGTTTTAGTTGTTTGAGGTAATAGGCCGTAGAACTGTCAACGCCCAGCTTTGCATTTTTACTTTCTTGTACAACTTGAAGTATGCACGCATTGAGGCCGGCTTTCAGCACATCATTTTTAAGTGTATAATCGCTGTTGGAATAATTCAATAGCGAATAGGTCAACCAGGCAAATGCTACCAAGATGTAGACGACTATCATTAAGATCAGTGCCCTGAGTTTCACTGCGCTAAGATACCATAGTGAAAGAAAAGAGAGATCAACAACTTCCTAAGATTAGCAAGAGAATGCTCAGTCTTAGAAACGG
>JAHEKB010000093.1 GCA_024638525.1 Bacteroidota bacterium | reverse complement strand
ATCAAAGCCGTGGGTTATCACCCAACAGTCTTTTTCTGCTTAACAAGCTTGGTTTATAGGGAGTGACTTCCTCATCGCTGCGCTTTTCGTTGTCCCTCCCGTCGAACCCGTGTAGTGGATGAAGACCCTGTCGCTGCGCTTCTCAGCCTTTTCTATTTGTGCATGCTTCAAGCTGCACTTGAGCATGCCCAATAAAAAAGGCCTGCTTCAAAGAAGCCGGGCCTTCATCAACAAGTGGAGCTGCCGGGAGTCGAACCCGGGTCCGAATTGGAATAGGAAGCGCCTTCTACACGTTTAGATCTGCTTGATTGTCGGGGAGTGTAAGGTGCAGATCAGACCTATTCACTACCGTATCCTAGATGATAAGGGAATGCTTGCTAGGAATGGGCATTCACTATCCGAGCTCTGTTCGACCGCTCTGGACCCCTCCTGGCTCAGACATCACTTGGGAGAGCGGATGGCGTTGCTAATCTTAGATTAGGCAGCCATGGCAAAATTTGAATTGCCGTTTGTGTTTGGAGGCCTGGATTAAAGAGCGAGACTTCCAATGCTCTACGTGCTTACACATCTATTGCCCAACCCGTCAAAAGCCAGAACAGCCCCAGTATGGTTAAGTAACAAATGTCAAAAACTAAGCTGCAAAGGTAGTGCCATAGAAGGTGTGAGCCTAATTGGCAGTTTGATATTCAACAGGCATATATGCATAAACATTAAACAAAAAGGGCCTCAATCCCTTGAAGCCCTTTTTTAAGTATTCTAAGGTCTCATTTATTGAAGTTCAATGAGTCGGCTTTGGAATCCGTGTTTTCCGTTGCCAACCTTGATGTAGTAGGAGCCTTTACTCAAGCCGGTGACATCCAGCTCATATCGATTGCCGTTTAGCTTTTCTGCTACCTGAATCTGCTGAATGAGCGTTCCGCATTTATCAATGATCTGTATCTCTACCGATCCCTGATCAAATGGATAAACCAAAGAAATTCGGTCTTGAGCAGGGTTGGGATAGACCTTCAGTTCTGAATCGCGTTCTCCCAAGATCAGAACAATCGGGCCATAAGTTCTGCTTTCCGCATTGAAATCCACCTGGATCAATCTGTAGTAAATCTCATAACTGCTTTCGGGCTTATCGGTAAATCGGTAATCTGTAATCTCATTCGAGTTGCCCATTCCTTTTACTCGACCGATTTCTACATAGTCTGTTCCGTTATAAGATCGTTCTATGATAAATTGGTCGTTGTTGATCTCAGAGGCTGTTTGCCAACTCAAGATAGCTAGACCGTTGACCTCTTCTACTTTGAAACAGATCAGCTCAACCGGAACTGGCGGTGCTGCATTTGCTGTGGAGGAACATCCTTTATCATCTGTAACCGTTAGTTTCACATAGTCCAAATAGTTCCAAACGCATTGCGCATATTGTTTGCTAAAGGTATCAGCTGTTGAGGTGCTACCATCGGGAAGCTCCCAGTAATAACTTAAGCTAGCCGAAGGTGCATATCCATAAGACTGTGTACCATCATAGAATAGGTTTTTGCATAAATGGTAAGTTTGATCCAAAGTTTGTTGGATGGTTACCACCGGAAGCGAATAAGAATTGATCGAGATGTCTGCCAAGGTATCCTGACATCCAAAAACATCGGTGGTTCGCAATGCAACAGTATGTGTAGCATAACCGTAGAAGGGGTAATCTACAACCGGTCCGCTAATGCTTGAATGAGCATTGAAGCCGTTGCCCGCGATATAGTTGAAATCCCATTCGTAACTGACCAGGGAATCATAAGGAGTGTCTATAGAGTCGTTTTCAGTACTGCCCAATGCATCAAAAGAAACGGTGTCTCCACTGCATATCTCGGAGGGATTAAAACTCACCTTACTCACTGGGCGGTCATTGATGAATACATCCACATCCAGTAACAAAGTGTCCTTGATTATAGAGCTAAAACTTCCACCGGCATGCACATTGGCGGCTGTTATTGTAATCCCACCACATGAGTATCCGCTGCATAGATCATAAATCTTTGAAACGTGCACCTTGAACTCAAAAAAGCGTTCATCGCTTGAATCAGCGCAGGAAGATCCTCCGATGATGGGAGTGAAGAACTTATTAGAAGCAACATAGGAGCTTCCAGTCCATTCATAGATGGTACTATCTTGTACTACACCTGATTGAATGGAAAAGAACAAGGCCGCATCCGCACCTCCAAAATCCAAATCTCCGCTTGATATATCGCAATCTGTATTGAAGTGAAATTTGAATCCTGCATTTCCTGCACCACCGGTAGCTGCGGCTGCCCTACTGAATGCAAAAATCAAGTACTGATCTTGCACCGTGGTCCAAAGGGAATCAATGTCAGAGGAGCCTGGGATATTAGAACCTACCGGATCAATATCGATGTAAGCGTCAGCGGGATCCCATTCCCAACTGCTGCCTTGACTATTTGGATTTGCATTACAATTGACTCCATCAAAGTGAATTTGAGCCTCTACTCCGTTCATGAGGAATAAGGCAAAAAGGAACATCAACAAGTTTAGCCTGAACTTCCCGATGTTTTTAGCAGTTGTTTTCATGTCTCTTTATTTAATTCTAAGTGCAGAGAAACATCCCAATCAGCTGGGCCTTATCTTCCTCTACTTTCACAAGTTAGTAACTATTTTAAAGCGAGTTTTGATACTTGTGTTACCTATCAAAGCGACGGGCTAGGGTGTGATTACAAGTAGTTGATAAACAACAACTAACAAAGAAGTTGTAGTCCTTACTTTGCAGTATGATATTGCTCATATTTTCGCCCTAATTTGGATTGTTTTTAAGCTGGGTGTTCAAGCGCAAAATTGTAGAAGATCAGCTTGGATAAATTTGGAGTTTTTACGAACTTAGCCCCCCCCCTTACTTTGATGGTCATGAAAAAAGCACTTACTCTAATATTCGTCCTTCTATTTAGTGCGGTTTATGCAAGTGAACCGCCAGAAATGGAAACCCAAACAGATCATACTACTCTTCCAAAACTAGCCTTGTCTATCAATCCAGCGGGCTTTCTCTTTTTTGGTCCTACCATAGATTTGGGAATTGGAATATCAGATCGAACAGCTATTAATCTGCACACTCGATTCACTCCATTGGGTATGCTTTCACAAAATGTGAAGAAGGAAGAAGGGGACAAGGCAGAAGATTTTACTGGAACAGGATTTGGTGCGGGAATCATTCAATTCTTAAACGATGACGGATTCGGCATCTATGTTGGTGGTCAAGTGGAATACGAAAAAATGAGAACTACCTACGAAATCGGAGATCCTTGGGAATGGTATGAAGAAGGCAAGAATTATGTTTTCGCAGCCAATGCCGGTTATCGATATGTTATGGAGAATGGCATCTTTGTCAATCTAGGACTTTTCTTTGGCGGAATCTATACGGACTACTTCTGGGAGTATGAGGATGTAGCAATTGGTGTCAATGACTCTGAACCGCGCGAGGGAACCACTTTTTTTCCTGTTGGGAGTTTGGAAATTGCCTTTGGTATACCCATCCTTAATTGAGCCGATTCCCGTCCACAGAAGCTTCGGAGAACGAAGAAGCTCAAATTTTAATTTCCAAATCCTAAATCCCAAGAACCGTGAGCCATATGCCAAACGGATTCTCAAAACTTCAAACCCTCAACCTTCAAACTCTCAAACCTTCAAACTTCCAAATCCATTTATCACTTGTCACTACTCCGTTACGGTTCCCGTTCCTGTTCGTAATATAATCTGCAAGCGTAACTCCAATACTGTTTATATCAATTGAAACCACCCTTCCAGAAATTGAGAAAAAATCTTCCCTATTTTCGCCCGCTATGAAAAAGGCCTTTTGGATCGTAATGCTTCCTGCCCTTATCGCTTGTAATTCGTCTGTACAAGAAGAGGAAAGCGCGTTTAATGTGGTTGGTATTTGGCAAAACACTCTTGACTTTCAACTCGCGGACACCAGTATAGACATGATTAAAAGCCTCATGGGTATACAGGACAGTACAGACAGTTTTCTAGCATTCATGGCAGATAGCACTGGAGAGGCTCGCCTGTTTGAAGGTACTCCCAATGAACAGATTACCCCTTTCCGCTGGCAAATGATAGGAGATACCATCCGCACTTCCATTCAAGACCGAAGTTTTGACTACCTGGTCCTTTCAAATGATAGCTTAGAAGTCATTGCCTTGCAAAATGATCCTTATGGGGTCAGAGGAAAACTTGTAAGGCAGCTTAGTGAATGAGCATCGGCGTGTGCGGTTTTTGGGACAATGACCACCTGCCAAACCGTCATCTGTATTAAAACGCATTGTGCATTAGCAATCATTCTACATTGATGCCAAACTGATATTTATTAAATGGAGCTTGGTAGATTATTCAGATTAATAAGCTACTTTCGGTTCTTCACTCCGATTCAAAAAACCATCCAGCATGAAAATACATAGTGCATCAAGTAAATTATTGTTAATGCTGATTGTAGCAACTCTATTTTCCTCCTGTAGGGCGATCTCTTCTAAAGGTCTTGGATGGGAAAAGGGGACTGCCAATGGTGCAGGCTGGTCAACCGTCCTAATTAAAGATAAAATAACGTATGATCTCGCTTGGGATGACGTGTCAAGCATCGTTGTAAGAAAGTTTGAACCTGAAATGATGAGCAGGGAAACTGGCTATATAAGAACTAAATGGAATTATACCTGGACAAGGCGAGGTAGCAGGACCAAATATTACCGCGTTAGAGTAACCATCAAAATGTCTGAAGAAAGAAAAAAAATTGACATAAATGCCCAAGCCCAAAAGAAGAATGTGTTTGGTAAATGGGTAAATGGCTACGACACCGAGCTTCTGACTACCATGAAGAATGACATTGCTGGAGTTGTAGGACAATAAGCCACCGCTTCATTAAAGCACTTTAAAAGCCCTTGAGCGAACCCCCATTTTGCACAGGGGTTTTTAGTTTTGCCTGATACAGGGTTTATGTTTGAGTGTTGGAATAAACATTTAGTCCTAAAGCCATAGGAGGCAAAAGAAAAAGTCCTATCGATGCTTAGGAATTTTCATTCTCAATTTAATCTGCCAGCTCCAGTTATGGGTTTACAGTTTCATCAACATAGTTCCGGGATAGGCCAATCCCATGCTTTGAAAGGCTCCCCAGTGTAGCGGGTCGGGGTCAAATTCTCTATACCTCAATATGGCTTGCCGCAATGGAGATACCGGCCAATAGCTCTGTTCGGTTTGTAATTCTTCGAGAAAGAGTTTCATCAAGTCAGTTGTGCTTTGGTCATCTATGCTCCAAAGGCTCATAACTACATTTCGTGCTCCGTAAAAAGAATTTCCATAGCCCTCGTTTGTTCCGTTGATCAGGAATGAGCGGGCTAAACCAACTACTCCTCCAGTCACTGTCCTGCCTTTTCCAGACTCACATGCGCTCATAATAACCAGAGTTTCAGGTAATTTCTTAATGTGTAATATCTCTTTAGCACTGAGTGTATTGCATTCATCTCGCTGAGAGGAAAGGTAAATAAATGAGCTGTCCATGGGGTAATCTGAACTGCTGATGGCATGAGTAGCAAAATAGAGCAGGTTTCCCTTGAAATAGGAGCCACTCCAGCGGTATTTATCCGGATAATAGGGAAGCTCGCTCATGTCATCCGTAGTGAAATTCTCCAACAGGGCCTCATTGTTTCCCAGAACCTTAGAACTCAATTGATCAGCGAGATATTTAGCTTCTACTTCAGCTCCTTTGAGCGAAGGAAGTCGACAATTGCCATAGCGTGGATTACCAATGATAACGGGATTCTCGACCTCAAATCTATTACGCATGTATTCATAATTCTTTGACTGGTAACCCAAAGCCTTGTATTTGTATTGCAAGTCCCCATAGAGGTCAATTCTTGCCACGATGGACATATGGTTCAAGCTTTCTAGTATTTGCACATTCCAGTAATCTACCATTTGAGCTCCTTCACCAAATGGACGAATACAATACCAAGGCAAGGTCCCAATATTCAAGACCGGGCTGACCAAAAGGGTGTTGTAATTGGCTAATGCAAATGCGGTGCTGTCGGGAAACAGTATATCAGCAATGCTTTGGTCTGCATCAGATAACAACTCTGGTTCGTCCTGATCTTCTACAAACACGCCCCGATTGACTATGCTACCGGATTGTTGCTTCAGATGTAAATAGTATTGCCGCTCTAGCCGAATGAGATCTTCAGCAGAGATTTTAGCGGAGCCGCTATGATGAATTCCAGCCTTATTAATGACCCAAAGGTTTAAAGATCTTGATTCTTCATCATAGGCATAGAACAAAAGTGCTACGTGATGCAACCTACTGTGTCGCTCAGCTTGTTCTATCGCAAACGAACGTTTTAAAGTATCTCCCTTAGAGGATGTCAACAAATAGGAACTCAATCCAATGTCTTCAACTAATTCATAGCCAGCATCCAAATGCACATAAGCCCCATCCATATAAGCCAGGTAATCCTTGATGTCTTCTAAGCTAAAGTATTCGGGATTGATGTCTCCCATACCCCTGGCATTCAACACCAGATTGTATTGGCTTTTATACTGGTTCAGGTGGTAGTCCAGGCTTCTACTTTGAGAAAAAAGAAGCTGAGGCAGCATCAGCAATATGACAAATAATCGGGTAATAGACCAAAGATAGGAAAACAAAAAAAACCGCCCTTGCGAGCAACCAAATGTTTAATCACTTGTGTTTAATTTCACCGCAAGACCCGTTATTTGTGTTCAACAGATATGCGGGTCTTTTTCATTTACAGCCTTATACTCATGCTTGCTTGCAATGAAAGCGAACTTTACAAGAATTGCTGCGGCGGGCTAGACCAACATATCAATGATTGGGTGTGGATTCCAAGTTCATATTCCCCTAATGGAGACGGACTAAATGATGTGTTTCGCGTAGTGCCAAAGCGAATCAACAACGACAGCATAGCAATCCAAGAAGCTTGGGGTCTGGAAGTAAGGGACTACAAGGATCAACTTATCTATGAGCAAGATAGCCTTTATAATGGCGGATCCATTCCATGGAATTTTATTGATGGAGATGGAAAGCGAGCACTTGGAAACTTAGAAATAAGTTATCTGATCAAGGATCATGATGGGGTCGCTCACGCCATTAGATATGAGGTCTGTTCATTTACTTGCCAAGACCTGGAAGACAAAAAGATTGAGATCGATTTTTCCCGATGTCGATTTGAAGACATGTTGGATCCGAAAAATGGCTTTGTCGCTCCAACAAATGAACCCATTTGCCCATAGCTCATCATAGTGAATCGATTAGCTTTGCAGAGTGAAAGCAGCCACCGCAGCACAGATAAAAGAAGCGCTTAAAGACAAAAGCGCGGCAGAGTTGATGGAGCTTACGCTGAGGCTGGCGAGGTTCAAGAAAGAGAATAAAGAGCTATTGACCTACCTTCTCTTTGAAGCCGATGATGAAGAGGATTATCGACTTGAAGTCAAGAGACAGATCTCAGAAGATTTCACTCAAATCAATTTCTCATCTTATTACTACATCAAGAAAACGGTGCGCAAAATTCTGAGGGCTACGAAAAAGTACATTCGCTATTCAGCAGATCCACAAACGGAGGTCGAGCTGCTCACGCATTTCTGTATGGAGCTTTCCCAAATGAATCCAAGCTACAAAGGGAACGTTGCACTCCGCAATCTGATGGATAGGCAAGTACAGTTAATTAAGAGCAAATCCAAAAAATTGCATGAGGATTTGAGGCATGACCTGTTAAAGGAACTACAAGAACTTTAACAGTAAAAAGTGATGTCCTCACTTTTAATAAAGACAACAATTTACAGAATCATCTAAAGAAGAATTACAGATATCTGAGTAGATCTTGATTCAATAATTAGGGCTTGCCGATATAGTAATACCCCGCCCATAAATATGGTTGATCTCTGTATCGCTCGTCTTTTATCATTTGTCGTTGCGCCTCCGAAAAAGCGGCAAGCTTGGAACTGTTGTTTGCCATTTCTTGATAGAAGTGGATCATCAGATCTTTGGACGCTTGATCGTTTACCTGCCAGAGGGT
>JAHEKB010000092.1 GCA_024638525.1 Bacteroidota bacterium | reverse complement strand
CAAAGAAGAAGTGCTCGAAGTTGAATTCAAGAAGAAGAATATCCATGACGTGCTCAGCATGACTGTAGATGAAGCCATAGCATTCTTTGAGGGTCAGAACAGCATTGTTAACAAACTCAAGCCGCTTGCCTCTGTGGGTTTGGGCTATGTTAATCTGGGGCAGAGCAGCAGTACTTTGAGCGGTGGGGAAGCACAGCGAATCAAACTGGCCACCTTTTTGGCCAAATCACAAGATAAAGAGAAGGTACTTTTTATTTTTGATGAGCCTACCACTGGTCTTCATTTCCACGACATCAAAAAACTGCTCAATTCCTTTTATGCACTTATTGATAAAGGGCATAGTATAGTGGTAATTGAGCATAATATGGAGGTGATAAAATGCGCTGATTGGGTGATTGATCTCGGGCCGGAAGGAGGAGATGCAGGCGGAAAACTGGTTTTTGCCGGAACTCCGGAAGACCTGATTAAGCAAGCCGATTCTTACACCGCTAAGTACTTAAAAGAAAAACTGATTAGTGCTGATGTCCACCAGGCCCGTGAACGTGACCATGGCTAATTTCTTCTTCAGTCGCTTCTCTAACGGATTCAATATTCCCTGCAAAGTGCAATTCTTTACCGGCTAATTGATGATTGAAATCCATCTGGACGTGCTCATCAGTAAGCTTAGTTACTACTCCAACCATAGGTTGTCCGTCTTGATTGCTAAGTTGCAATTGAGCGCCTTCAAATACCTGTGTACTCATGACGCCGTCAACTAAGAATATCTCTTTGTTCAAGTCCATGATTAATTCTTCTCTGAATTCACCATAGCCATTTTCCGGTGAAACTTTAAAGTCGTATTTATCCCCATCATTCATTCCTTCCAATTTGGATTCAAAGCCAGGAATCATCATTCCGTGGCCGTGGAGGTAAACTAGTGCCTGATCTTGAGAAGCATCGATCTGGTCGCCATCTACATGTAATACATAATGAAGGGCAACAACTGTGTCTTTTTTGATTTGCATATAGGCCTGCAAAGGTAGATTTTATCTAGTTCTAGCACAGTTTAAAAGGAAAAATGTGTAGAAGCCGAGAAGTCTGCATACTTTGGGCCCCATGAGTAGCTACAGAAACATAGACAGACCTAAATTACCAAGGAATATCTTCACTACAGTGGGTGGGATATTCTTACTTATCATATTGATAGGTAGAATGACCTTGACCATTAATGCAGGGCAAGCAGGAGTAATGTATAGAACCTTCGGCGGAGGTATCGATGTATCCAAAACCTTTAATGAGGGTTTTCACATCATTGCCCCCTGGAACAGAATGATCAAGTATGAAGTTAGACAGCAAGAGATCTTTGAGAAGATGTCTGTACTATCCTCTAATGGGCTAGAAATTCAATTGGATGCTTCGGCATGGTTTCAACCAGAATTCGCCTCATTGGGATATTTGCACAAAACCAGAGGAACCGATTATGTGGAGCGTGTAATTATGCCAGCCATTCGTTCAGCAACCCGAAGTGTCGTTGGACGCTACACACCAGAGCAGATCTATTCTTCAAAAAGGGATGCCATACAACAGGAGATCTTCGTGGAAACCAAAAAGATACTAGACAATCAGTACATTCAATTGAATTCAGTATTGGTCAGAGATGTTACTCTTCCTCCGACAATTAAAGAGGCCATAGAGAGAAAACTCAGGCAAGAGCAGGAGTCACTGGAATACGAGTTTCGTTTGACCAAGGCCGCTAAAGAGGCAGAACGTCAAAAAATTGACGCCAACGGTAAAGCCACAGCAAACAAAATACTGAGCGCTTCACTCACCGATAAAATCCTTAAAGAAAAGGGGATAGAAGCCACATTAAAGCTCGCAGAATCCAATAACACAAAAGTAGTGGTCATTGGCTCGGGTGCTGATGGATTGCCGGTGATCTTAGGCAAGTAGATAATTTGTAAGAAATTTAAGGAGATCCCGAGCTTAACAGCTTGGGATTTTTTTGTATCTTGGGCGAATACAAACAGCCATATACAATGAAAAAACTAATACTTTTTCTGATTGCTCCTGCCCTGGCAATCAGTTCACAAGCGCAGACAAGAACAATCTACGCACCAGGGGTATGGGAATATTCAACCGCCAGTAGTTTGGGTTTACGAACCGAGCGAGTGGATGATACAGATGCCAATGGAACTCCCAACAGAATATATACCTACGATTATGACGAATTCGGTAACCAGATCCTATATGAATTTGACTCCGATGGCAATGGAACTCCAAATCAAATTAGGAAGTATACTTATGATGCTGACGGCAATCGAATCAAGTATGAATACGATCAAGATGGCAATGGGAGCTGGGATCAAATCTATGATTATGAATACGACTCCGATGGCAATCAAATTCGCCGAAGAGGAGATAATGATGGAAATGGCTCATGGGATTGGATATACACCTATACCTATGACTCTAACGGTAATCTAACGCGTCAAGAATATGACAATGACGGGGATGGAGATGCAGACAACATCTATGAGTATCAATACAACAGTGACAACCAACAAACCTTATACAGGGAAGATAATGACGGCAATGGAAGTTGGGATCGTATTTATACCTATACCTATGATTCAAATGGCAATAGGACCTATGAAGGTTATGATTATGACGGTGACGGAACGGATGATGCGAGTTATACCTATACCTATGATTCAAACGGCAATCAAACCCGCTATGAATATGATAACGACGGAGACGGCAACCCTAATTATGTAATTGAATATACCTACGATTCCAATGACTATCGAGCTTCTCAAAAAGAAGATTCCGATGGAAACGGCACTTGGGAAAGGGCGTATTATTACGAATACGATGCCAACGGTAACCAAACCAAATACTCCTACGATGGAAATTATGACGGTGTTATGGAGTATATATATTCCTATACCTATGATTCAAACGGCAATCGGACCCGTGAAGAATATGACACTGACGGGGATGGAGATGCAGACCGAATCTACGAGTATCAATACAACAGTGACAATCAACAAACCTTATACAGGTATGATTCTGACGGCAATGGAAGTTGGGAATACATTCAAACGAATGAGTACGATTCTAATGGAAATTTGATAAGACAAAGAAATGATAATGATGGCAACGGAAGCTGGGACTCCGTTAGAGAATGGTCTTATAACAGCGATGGAAACAGAATTAAGGAGCAAAGGGACAACGATGGAAACGGAAGCTGGGACTATGTTGCGGAGTGGGAATACGATGCCAACGGCAATCAGATAAAATACCGCTGGGACAACGGCAACAATGGTTGGGATAGAACCTATTGGTACGAATACGATGCCAATGGCAACCGAGTAAAGTACTCTTATGACAATACAGGAAACGGACAGCCAAATTATATCCAAACAATATCTTATGTGAACAGATCTAAATGCAGCAATATCAGTAGCTCAGTCGCTCATAAATTGGAAGTTGAAATTCCTGAAAGCGGAAGATGGGTCTTTGCACTCTGCGGCTCGGCATTCCAGAACATCCTAGCCTTGAGTGATGATGATTATTGCGATGACAACATCTTTAATGTGGGAGACGGTTGCACTAACGGCGATGCCAAGCAGTGGGCTGACTTAGACAGCGGAACTTATTATTTAACCGTTGCAGGCAAAGGCTCTACAGATAAGGGTAGCTATAATTTGGAAATATACTTAGAAGCCGGTTTAGGTACACCTGAGTACGAATTAATGAAGCACTTTAATGTCTATCCTAATCCATCTGAGGATGTGATCCATATCAATGGACCTCTGTATGAGGCTGCTGAAATGGTGATGATTGACCTATTTGGTAAGGAAGTTTTAAGTTCTGAGGTGATGAACCAAATGAACATCAGCGAATTGAATTCTGGGACTTACTTCCTCTTGTTTAAAGACGAGAGTGGCCACATCATCGGAAGGAATTCCGTAGTCAAAATAAGAAACTAATCATTCTTTATCTCAAAGAAAAAAGGGGAGCTTCGGCTTCCCTTTTTTTTATTCTCTGCTTACACTTGCACGCTGTGAAGTATAAACGTCTTAGCAAAAAAGAACTGGAAGAACTGGAAAAGGAATTTATTGACTTTCTAGTTATCAACGGCATTACCGCAGAAGAATGGGAAAAGATTAAGTTGGAGCAGAGAACAGTTGCCGATGAAATCATCGATCAATTTTCAGATGTGGTATGGGAGGGAAGCCTCAGGAAACTCGAATACTTGCACCGAATTACGGAGAAAGCGCTATATGCTTTTCACTGTCAGCAGGAACAAATACATTTGATAAAGCTCAGCGATCCTTCTACCAATGCAGACCTGAGAAAATCAGAATACCGAGAAAATAGACTGAGAAATCCTTCGGGTCTAAAGGTTTCAAAAAAGACCAAAACCTACGAACAAGACAGAGAAACAGAGTTGTTCAATTTGATCCAGATGGGATGTGTAATCAGTGAAGGGGCCCTTTATCGCTCTCTGGATCGACCTTCCCGCTGAGCATCCATCGCTCTTGGGCTATGAGTTTCTTTTGGTAACGACCTTGTACCACATCTGTGAGCACCAATACAGCAATGACAAAGTAAAAAGTCGTTTTACTCATTTTCTCTATGGGGTTTCCAGCTATGTGTAAATGCGCCAATTCTCCGCCTTCGGTTAAAAGCATAATTCCTACTATAAAGAGTACAAACAAGCCAAGCACTTCATACATACGATTCTTTTGAAGAAATTCGCTCACGCTATCTGCCAGCCAGATCATTAATATTCCACCAATTACAATGGCTGTAGCCATGACAATAAACACATCAGATAATGCCATAGCGCTCAATATGGAGTCAAATGAGAAGATCAAGTTCATCATCACAATAAGGCTAATGGTCTCCAAAGCAGATTTGGATTTCTGTTCTGAGGCAAGATGATCTTGTAACGGACTCATCATATGCCAAATCTCCCGAACAGCCGTATAGAGTATAAAAACGCCTCCAAAGAGCACTATTATGCTGTGTAAATTGAAATTTCCTTCCACAACTCCAGGCCATTGAGCAGAGAACATTGGTTTTTGCACGTATTGGATCAAATTGATCAATCCGAATAGCAATCCTATTCTAAAGACCACCGCAACTGCGATGCCAATTTTCCTCACCATACTCTGCTTGTCTTTAGGAGCCCTTTTGGATTCCAAAGAGATATATAAGAGGTTGTCAAAGCCCAAAACAGCTTGCAATGCAATAAGCATAACCAAAGCCGTGAGATTTTCTATGCTAAAGAGTTCCATAATCTAGTTCTTGGGTATGTCTGCTAAGGTGGCTAAAAATAAATTCCAGAATTTGAGGGTAGATTTTATACTGCACCTCTCATCAGGGCTGTGTGCACCTTTGATTGTAGGGCCAAATGAAATCATGTCTAGTCCGGATACACGTTCTCCCAAAAGACCACATTCCAAACCTGCATGAATGGCCATAATCTTTGGACTTTCATTAAATAGCTCTTCATATTTATTCTTGAGAACGGTCATGATCTTAGAATCTGGATTGGGCGCCCAACCGGGATACGCTCCGCCGTGTTCTACCTCACACTCAAGCAAGTGGAATGGCGCCGCCACGGTATAGGCTACATCCATTTTGCCGCTTTCCACAGAGCTTCTCTGAAGGCTTTGTGTAATAAATACACCGTCTTCGAGCTTTACTCTGGCCAGAGAGGAAGATGTTTCCACCAGACCCTCTATTGCTCTGCTCATTTTTAACACCCCATTGTGGCAGCCATATAGCGCTTGCGTCAACAATTCCGTATCGCGCTCGCTCAGTGCATGAAAGGGCATTTCAGTTTCTTCAATTTCAATATTCAGGTCTGGGTCTTCGTGTTGGTATTCTGCTTTTATTTCTGCTACTCGTTTATCAAATTCCTTTAGATAGGCATCCGTCAGCACCACAACAGTGGCAAAACTTTCTCTTGGAATGGCATTTCTCAGGCTACCACCATCTATACTAGCCACACGTAATTCATGCTCCTGACAATTGTACATCAAGCGATTCATAATTTTGTTGGCATTTCCACGCTCCAAGTCAATATCTACCCCAGAATGCCCGCCTTTCAGGCCATTTACAGTGATCTTATACGCTTTTTCGTGTTGGTCTACTACTTCTGTTGTGAAATGTTTGCGCGTATTGGTGTCGATGCCCCCTGCACAGCCGATGGAGAACTCATCGTCATCTTCCGTGTCTAGATTTAATAGTATGCTGCCTTTTAAAATGCCTTGTTCAAGGTTCATGGCACCAGTCATACCCGTTTCTTCGTCTATGGTAAACAGCGCTTCAATAGGAGGGTGGGGGATATCATCTGCACTTAATACCGCCATGATTGCCGCTACGCCTATTCCATTATCAGCCCCCAGGGTAGTGCCTTTCGCTCTCACCCAGTCTCCATCGACATACATCTGTATGCCTTGACTATCAAAGTCGAAGTCTGTATCGGCATTCTTTTGGTGCACCATGTCTAAATGGCTTTGCAGAATTACGGTTGCCCGGTCTTCCAGCCCTTCTGTAGCTGGCTTCTTGATAATTACATTCCCAACGGGATCGGTATAGGTTTCAAGGCCAAGCTCGCTGCCAAAATCTTGAATAAAGGCAATAACTCGTTCTTCTTTCTTTGATGGTCTTGGAACCGCATTTAAATCAGCAAAGTGATTCCAAAGGCTCCGTGGTTCTATCTCTCGTACTTCCATTGCCGACGAATGTACTAAAGCTCTCTATTATTTAATAGCATGGCGATACAAGAACACAAAAAATTAAATTTGCGCGGTGTTTGTCAGTGGTTTCAGTTTTATCAGAAATGCAGAAAAATTGGATTATCCAGTTAGGGAAGCCATTCGCTCGGTACTGCCTCTGGTTGATGAAATGGTTGTTGCGGTGGGTGAATCCAATGACAACACCAGAGATTGGGTATTTTCCTTGGGTGACAAGATCAAAATCGTCGATACAAAATGGGACGACAGCCTTAGAAGCGGAGGAAGGGCTCTTGCAGAAGAGACCAATAAGGCCTTGTCTGCAGTCAACCCAAAGAGCGATTGGTGCATTTATATACAGGCCGATGAATGCCTGCATCAAAATGACTATGAAGCTATTAGAGCAAGTATGAGCCTTTACAGTGATGACCCAGAAGTGGAGGGTCTGCTTTTTAATTATTTGCACTTTTACGGAAGCTATGATTATGTAGGAGACAGCAGAAGCTGGTATCGAAAAGAAGTGCGAATCGTAAAACCACATCCTCAATTGAAGAGCTATAAAGATGCTCAGGGATTTAGAAAATCTGATAAAAAGCTAAAGGTTAAGGCCATAGATGCCACTATTTATCACTACGGCTGGGTGCGCCATCCAAAATTTCAAATGGCTAAACAGTTAGAGGCCCATAAACTCTGGCATTCAGACAGAGAGATAGCGCAAAAGTTCGATCCAGAACGAGATTTTGATTACTCCCAGATTGATTCTATCGACCACTTTGACGGTGAACACCCCGAAGCCATTCAAAATCGCATAGCAAACATGAACTGGAAATTCGAACGCGATCCTAAGATCAAAAGATTTGGGTTAAAAAAGCGCTTTCTTTACTTATGGGAAAAACTAACCGGAATTAGAATAGGGGAGTACAAGAACTACATCTTGCTCAAAAGTTAAGTTCGATCAATTCCTTGCTCAATTTTCTATTGAGGAATACTAAGCCAATAAAGTAAATATCTATGCAGGCCGTAACTTGGGGGTGTTGTTGAATTTCACGCCATGCCTTTTCCATGTCCGAAGACCAGTGAATGTCATCAAAGATCAAAAGACTGTTTTCATTGCAATGCGGCAATAAGCGATTAAAGTACGCTAAGGTTGGTTCTTTTTGATGGTGCCCATCAATAAAAACCACATCCAATTTGAGGTTGTTTGGCAACATGCTGAGGCTATTTGTAAAATCTCCCGCATAGCTATTAATGTTTTCAATGCCAAGTGACTTCCAATGGCTTTGCGCTTTATTGAGTATGCTCACACCGCCTTCAAAACTGTATACCTCGCCTTTGACGGATCTGGCCATATATGCCG
>JAHEKB010000309.1 GCA_024638525.1 Bacteroidota bacterium | reverse complement strand
CAAAAACAAAGGGTTGATGAGGTGCCAGTATGTGAGCGTGCACATAAAATGCTTCATCGCGTTTGCTCACCGCCACTATTTTATCAAAACCCGATAGAATCTTCTTGCGGTGATGTTCCCATTGGTCTGGATTAGACACGGCTTCTTTTCTTTTGAACGCTCTGATAATGGTGGTGTTGAGCAATTCATTTTCAAAGAGATTGATATAAGCCCCGGGTGTATGGTAAAACAGATCGGCTGAATCCATGAACAAATAATCTAAGATGGGCGCGTCGAATGAAAAGGAGGTGTAGCCGTATGCCTTTAAATGATCTACGGTCTTGTTTTTATCTATCATCTGAAGCAAAGGCGTTTGATTCTTGCTTTCTTTTCCTAAATCAGCAGCCATAGAATCTAGATAATTCATGTTTAAGGCCGAAGGAATAGATTGCACGGTCTTATTATAGTTGGCAAAACTTTGCTTTGCCACATAAAAGCCCTTCTCTTCTAGCCAGAGGGTAAATTCACTGTTGTCGTAATGGTAAAGCTCTTTGAGAATGTCGTTTCTGCCATAGGCATCCATAATTAGATAGTAAACCGTTGGCTTTTGTGCCAATTCTAGCTGTTGCTGGCTTTCTATGGGCTGTGCTTCTGCCGCATCTTGGGCAGTCCATTTGTGTTCTATCAGTTTGTAAACTGGCATAGCCAGTAGTAGCAGCGCCATAAAATTTAGAAGCGCATTTAGTTTGTTCAGCTCTTGCGTGCTTTTAAAAAGACGCCAGTAAACGAGCATTAACAAAAGCAGCGACGACCATTTATAAAAGTTGTGGTCTAAGCGAACTCCTAGTAGTGGAATGCGCTGAGGATAGAACAGTTCGTAATAATGCCCATAGCTAAAAAACAGGAGCAAAAGAAGGCTGGTGATTATCCCGGCTTTGATAGACTGCTTAAACAAAAGCCTGTGCAGAAAAAATACTGCAAGTGCTGAAAGGGCTATGTATAAGAGTGGATTCCAGACATCAGCCGTTTTAACATATTTGATATTTTCTGCAAAGAGAAAAAGTACAAAGTAGAGGGTTAGAAAAACGCTATGCCAAGGAAATCGCTTCACTCTTTTAGAACAAAATGATGCAGGCTTCTGGCCGATCCTACTACCTCTTTGCTATTCAAGAGTTTATAAGGGCCAGAAAAGGCTGCTATAAAGTCTTCTAGATTGTAATGGGGAAATATGTCTTGGCGGGTAGCCAATAGGGTTTGCACCTTAGAATCTTCTTTGGGTACAAATTCAATGATTAATTGCTTGCCAAGGCTGGCAAAATAGCCCGCAATATGCTCCAGGGGTAAGTTGTTAGAAATGGCCAAATGGTGAATGAGCGCCAAAGCCATAATGCAATCGGCAGGTCCTCTTCCTTGCAAACTATCTCTTTCTGCATGAGCCCACCCTATAGCAGGGCTTGGATTGGTCAAGTCTTGTACCAAAGGCAGCATTTCTGCTGTTTTACCCGCTTTTATCATTCGGTAGTTTTTGTTTACCGCTATGGGATCTATGTCAAATGCAATGGTCTGCATGCCAAGTTCGGCACCAATGCTGCTAAAGCTGCCGTCATTTGCTCCCAAGTCCCACAAAGATTTGGCCTTAGAATCTTGTAAAAATTGCTTGACTAGGGCTTGCTTGTTTTTGAAAGACTCGCTGTTGTAATTGGTGTTGGTATAATAGTCGCCCCATTCGGTTTCTGCGGGCATCCATTTTAGTCTTTCTATGGTGTTTTTTAGGTTTTCTACTATGCCTAAAAGACCAGTTTTAGAAATTTTCGCCTTCTTTTTCTGGTCTTGACCCTGGGCTGCATGTTTCTTTTGGGTTTTGGCATGCCAGTGAATATGGCTAGCCAGGGCGAACTTAAACTTAGTGCGCTTTGGCAAAAGTTTAGCGGCAAGATCTAGAGCTATGCCGTCAATATGCGTACGCATGAGCCAATTCAAGCGTATGTCTGTATAGGCGGCTAGGCTCAAAGGAGCAAGAAAATGCTGGCAAAATTGTTTGTAAGCATCCCAAGCCTGTCCTTCTTGGTAAGGGGCAAAGGAAAGGCTGTCTATAAAGACGGCTTTTTGATTGTTGAATTGAACATTGTAAGCGCTGGCATCT
>JAHEKB010000308.1 GCA_024638525.1 Bacteroidota bacterium | reverse complement strand
AGGGACTTGTAAATAAAAGCCAAAAGGAAGTTTTTGAGTACTTGGCACAGGCGTCCAATTACGAACCTTTAATGCCGTCCAACGTCAGATCATTTGAAGCAGATGAGCATGGAGCAAAGTTGAATATTCAAGGGATTGGCGATATTGAACTGGCCTTTACTAGAAAAGAAGAATACAGCCTGTTAGAAATGAAGCCACAGAATAAAGTGCCTTTTGCCTTTGATTTGTGCTGGGAATTGAGCGATATGGGTGAGAACACCGAAGTTGTAGCTGTGATTAATGCGAACTTGAACTTTATGATGCGCATGATGGCAGAAAAACTCTTAAAGGATTTTCTGGACGTTCAAGTGCATAAACTCTGCGAGATACTGAATCATGATTAAACTGCTCCGATACGTTTGGGCCATTTATTTCTTATTGCTTTTTGTACTCTTCTTTTTCTTGTTTTATCCCTTCTTTCTATATTTTTTAGCCCGCAGAGAGCGCTATAAAAAAGCACATGTTTTGCGAAGGATATGGGGTAGAATTATCATGTTTTTAAGCGGCCTTAGGCCCAGTACAGAATACGAAGAAGCACTTGACCACCGGGAGGTGTACATATTTACGCCTAATCATTTCAGCTACTTAGACATCTTATCTGTTAATGTGCAGATGCCTTATTATTTCAACTTTATGGCCAAGAGTGAATTGGCAAAGATCCCTTTCTTTAAAATTTTCTTTAACAGCATAGATATTCCGGTGGCAAGAAGCTCTGTAAGTGGGGCAAAAAAAGCCCTGTCTTTAGCAACGGAGCGCTTACAAGAGGGGGTAAGCCTTTTAAATTTTCCAGAGGGGGGGATTGGCGAAAGCGTACCCATTATGGGCAGCTTTAAACGAGGCGCCTTTAAACTAGCTATTGAACATAACATTAAAGTAGTTCCCATAACCCTAGTGGACAATTGGAAACGAATGCCTTCGGGCGGCTTGGATGCTGGAGGTACCCCCGGCAAGATGAGAATGATAGTTCATCGACCCATAGACACCTCAAATCTAAAAGATGGTGATGAAGAGGCCTTGGCTAAACAGGTATATAGTATAATTGAATCTCGTTTTAAGCAAATCAATGGCTTATGAAGATAAACGAAAGGAAAATAGACGAATTGGCACAACTAGCCAGGCTAGAATTTAAGGCAGAAGACAAAGGCCGTATTAAGCTAGAATTGGAGCGCATCTTGGAATTCTGCGATAAGTTAAACGCGTTAGACACCGAGGGAGTAGAACCTTTGGTGTATATCAGCGATGCTAAAAACGTATTGAGAGAAGATGAGGTAGGCAGTCATATAAGCAAAGAAGAGGCTTTTAGAAATTCACCTGCACATGATTCTGATTATTTCAAGGTACCCAAGGTGATTAAAAAGCAGAAGGAGTGATAAAGCTGCAAGACATTTACAAAATCTATAAAATGGGCCAGGTGAGCATTAATGCTTTAGATGGTGTAAATGAAGAAATTCGGGAAGGAGAATATGTGGCTATTATGGGCCCGTCCGGATCGGGAAAGTCCACTTTGATGAATGTAATTGGTTGTTTGGATAGCCCCAGCAGCGGCACCTATGTTTTAAATGGCCAAGAGGTGGAAAACATGAACGACGATCAATTGGCCGAAATCCGCAATAGTGAAATCGGCTTTGTGTTTCAGAGCTTTAATTTACTGCCAAGAAGTTCAGCTTTGGAAAATGTGGCTCTACCATTGGTATATGCTGGATTATCGAAGAAAGATCGACTAGAACGCGCCAAGCTAGCCTTGGAAAAAGTGGGATTGGGAGATAGACTAGAACACAAACCCAACGAATTGTCTGGTGGCCAAAGGCAAAGGGTAGCCATTGCCAGAGCTTTGGTTAACAATCCGTCCATTGTCCTTGCCGACGAACCCACCGGTAATTTAGACAGCAGCAGCAGTAAAGAAATTATGGAATTATTCGATTCCATTCACCAAGAAGGAAATACGGTGATTATGGTAACTCATGAGGCAGAAATTGCGGCCAATGCTCAGCGTTTGATTCGCATGATGGATGGCAAAATTTCGAGCTCAAGCGTGGCCGAAAGCATAGCAGAATGAAAATTTATACTAAAACTGGCGATAAAGGG
>JAHEKB010000091.1 GCA_024638525.1 Bacteroidota bacterium | reverse complement strand
CCGTCATCAGATAATGATGAAATGCTGAAAGAACCTAAATCCGATTACTGGCTGATGCTTGCTAGCGTGGCTGCAACTGTTTTTAGTATCCGTCTAATTCTATGGCCTGCTCATTTAGGCTTCTGGGATCTATTTATTGCCATAAACGGATCACTGATGTACGCTTTGATTCTTTCATCTATACTAATACCTAAAGCTTATTTCACTCATGAACAACACCCAGCTTCATAAATTTATCAAGACCCGCGGTATCAATCCACTTTTCCGCTTCATGTCCTTTTTTGTAAATGAGGACAAGCTCTTTGTCCGAAGTGTTGAGCTCATAATGAACATGAATAATTTCATTACAAGAGCTAAGTTCAATATTCGTGGCTTGTCTAATATCCAAATAAACAGTATTAAAAAAGGAATCCTTGATATCGTCAACAGCTTTGCGAAGTTCACTGAAATCATCTTTACCGCTAAAACTACCTATAATCTCTATGATAAGACACTCATCTGGTATATCAAGTATGCTTTTTGTACTCGTTTTAATCTGCATATTAATTTAATATCATACCAAAGATACAATCATCCCCATAAAATTGATAAACTACCTACTATACTCGCGACTCCTGTAAATCCTGCACACAAGAATTACCCTGCCATAATAAGATCTGAAGTGCCCTCTCAACTTGAGAATTCATACAAGAAGAAGGCTGTGCAGGACTGCAGGAGCACGCGGTTAAAATCAATCACAGAATTATTACCTAATTATACCACCCTTTATCTCAATCTAAGCCTTTTATTTTTTGGCTTGTTTGCTCCCAGTTTTGCATTCGGCAGTTTTGATAAATATGATGGTCTTGCCAGGGAAGCTAGTATCTTTTCTAGCGGCAGCAAGCACATAAGGTTTGAAGAACTACTTCAGAAGGAGTCTGAATTGAGTTTTCAACCCTTGGGAAAATTTCATAGGACCAGTGGTTTGACCAAAGGAAAATATTGGGTCAGAATGCCACTTGAAAATTTACAAGATGAATCTGATCTCTTTTATCTTGAAGTTGCCAATCCAACTACAGATGTTGTGACTATGCACTTGGTACATGAAAATGGGACTAGCGAAATACAAATCAACGGAGATTTAGCCCCGTTTTCAGTCAAAAGTGTTCCGGACCACAACAATTTCTTTCAAATTAAGCTCGCACCACATGAAAAGGCGCAGGCGTATTTCGACATTCAAAGCGATGGAGATGTCTTGCAGTTGAGTGTAACTAGATTTGATTCTTACTCTTTTGTTCAACATAGAGCAAAAGAGAATATGATTAACGGACTCTTTTATGGATTGCTAGTATTGACATTCTTAGTGTCATTCTTTCTTTCATTTGATATGAAAAGACAGGGTCTTCTTAGTTTCAGCTTCTATATCATATCATCTGCCTTGATGCAATTTTCGATAGAGGGCCTATTTCATCAATTCATCCCCTCTAGTTTAGATTGGCTAAACGAATATGCCGTGCTTTTATTTTCATATCTCACTGCTTTATCCCTCATCTGGTTTGTGGATTCTTACCTGAACCTGAGAGTGCATGCGAGAAGGCTTAGAAAAGCATTTAATCTCATATACGTATTACTATTCATTTGTATAGCAGCCCTTATTTTAATTCCGGAAGTTAAAGGAATGGCATACACTGCAATTAACATCATAGGATTGTTGATTTTAGGGCTCATAATTTCTGCATTCACAGTACTGAGTTCTAAGCAAAGAAAAGTTGATATATATTTTAAACTAAGTATACTTTTTCTGTCCTTGGGTTTTGTGGTCTATATTTTGAACAATTTAGGCATCATACCATATTCACCACTCACTGAAATCGGACCTAAAATAGGCACGACGGTTGAGGTATTGTTTCTTAGCATTAGCATGATTCGTAAACTTAAGGAGCTAAGAATACAAAATGAGCAAAATTACAAGCTAGCTAAGCAGAGGGAAGTCGATGCAAATGAATTGAAATCGTCATTCTTATCTAATTTAAGTCACGAACTTAGAACGCCATTAAATGCAATCATTGGAGGAACTTCTATGATCAAGGCAAATACGGAAAATGATAAGACAAATCAATCACTGGATATGGTGCTGGATTCTTCCATGTCATTACTTGGTTTGATCAATAATGTAATTAGCTATACAGAACTCGAAAATGAAGAGCAACACGTGGAGCTAAGTAAATGCAGTATACAGACATTAATTGAGAGTATAGCATTTAAATTCCAAGACCAGTGTAGAAATAAAGGATTGGAATTTAATTATCAAATACCGGATGAGCTTCCTCCATTTATTAATGTTGATGAAGGGAAATTGAAAATGATCTTGCATGGTCTGCTAGACAATGCAGTTAAATTTACTGAGAATGGACAGGTTGATTTCATTGTAAATGCTAGGCAACATCGGGATAAAATAGAATTTGAGATCGATATTCAGGATACCGGCTCGGGGATAGCTGAGCAAAAATTGCCCACTATTTTTGATTCCTTTACTAAAAAAACATTTAAAGACCATCGAGAACATGGAGGTCTTGGACTTGGACTATACCTGGTTAAATCGTATGTAGAAATGCTCGGTGGTTCAATCTCAATTCACAACCGAGCTTCGCGGGGAGTTATTTGTAATTTAAAACTGGAATTTGGCATTGCACAGTCTAAGGTTGTGTCTCTGGAAAAGGAGTCATCATTTGAACTTCCTGACTCAAAATCTTCTAAAAAAATGATTTTATATGTGGAAGATAATCAAATGAACCAGATGTTGTTGCAGATGATGATTGGCAAATGGAAGGACATGGATCTAGTTATTGCAAACCATGGACAGGAAGCTCTGGAACTTGTTACAAAAGAACATTACGATCTAATATTAATGGACCTTCATATGCCAATCATGAACGGTTTTGAAACTATCGCCGCCATCAGAGCAGGTGCTAATGGGATAAAAGAGGTGAACGTGCCAATTGTTGCATTGACAGCAGATGCAACCGAAGAAACCAGAAACCTGGTCATGAATCTTGGTGCTAATGATTTTCTTACCAAGCCTATAAACAGCGATGATTTGTTTGCAGCAATCAATAGTTTGCTGAGTGTCAATACAACGAATGCTATCCCATTATGAACTTTAATTTATTCGTGTGACCGATTTCAAGAGTCGAAAAGCATTTGACTCATGCTAAGCAAATCATTAAAATAAGGCTACTTAAACTACTTATAAAATTAAAAATAATCCAATAGTAATGAACTCAACAAAATTAAAAATACTTTGTGACGCGCAACGAGAACGTTTATCAAAAGACGGTTTTGATATTACTTCAGAAGACCTAAGCAGACCCTGGGGTGGTTTTTTTGTTATAGACGAGGACCAGGCTCTTGCATTTGCCTCTCGGTTTTTTCCGACTTATACGATGAAGAATGAGGGGATAGTCAAACTAAGCCCAAAAATTCTATTTGTTGAACCGGGTAGAAGGTTAAGTTGGCAATATCATCATCGAAGAGCTGAAATCTGGAAATGCATTAAAGGTCCGGTTCAGGTCTCCACAAGTTTCACGGATACAGAAGCAAAAAGTCGGATACTGAAAGCAGGTGACCTGATAACACTTGAGCAAGGTGAGCGCCATCGCTTAATTGGCCTGAATGACTACGGTATAGTTGCTGAGATATGGCAACATACGGAACAAAAGCTCTCGGATGAAGAAGATATTGTTCGTCTTCAAGATGATTTTGGTCGCTAAAAGCACTGGTTAAAGCAGGTGTTTTTGTTCAGATTCTGAACACATATTCAGATTTAAGACAACATTTCAATCTGTAAATATCACAAATCTTTAATAATCAGCACGTTGCGGTTTTGGCCTGAATAATGACTATAGTAAACCAGATAACAATTCGAAAAACATAGATCAACTATATAAATGTCTTATAAATTACTTCTACTACTTAGTTTCAGTTTAATCATAACTCTTAGAAGTCCTGCGCAGGTAGTACCTGAGACCAAATTACAACCTGAGGTTCGAGAATACTTCGTTCAAAAGGCTAATGAAAGTCGCAGGGTGCAGGACTATAAGAGTACAATAGCGTATTTGGATTCTATTTTATTCTACAATCCAATTGATGCACCCATTTTACTTTTCAAGGGTGATGTGCTTCTTCAGGACAAAAAGTTTAAAGAAGCAAGTGCTGTGTACGACATGCTATTGCCCCTTGATTATCTGCGCACTACCACGCTGGTTAATTATTCCTACGCCCTGTTTATGAATCATAAACCAAATTTGGCATTGCAGTATGCACATGGGGCTTGGCAAAGTGATTCAGCAAATTTGAATGCAACAGTAAATTACTTCAACGCCCTATTATGGAACGGAAAAACTGCAAGAGCATCAGCATTTTTATCATCAATTCGTCCCAAACTTGATAATGCAACTTTATTGGTACTTCAAGCGAGGCTGCATACGACAGGTGGCAATTACACGAAAGGGTTGGAATACTATGATTTCTTATTTCAATCCGAGCCCAACAAGCACTATATCATTGAATACGTTGAAGTATTGCTGGCCAAAAAGCAAGTGAGTAAGGCCAGAGCAATAATTGAGATCAGTGAACGATATTTATCAGAAACTGATATAATTTATCTAAGGAAGAAATGCGAAGCCACAATCCCTTCAACCATTGGTCTGACAAGCGATTATTTCAAAGATGTAGCTTCTAATAAGCGCGTTGAAACACATTTTCAGTGGATGGAAGGACAGGATAAAACGTATCGCTTTGGCTTAAATGCAGGGCAAACTCGCATAAGTTCATCAGATCAAAGCTGGGTGAATGTTATGTCAGGTTCAATGCTTATGGAAGAAAAATGGGGATTGAGTTTCAGTGGATCAACAGAACTTAAATACCAACAGATTGCAGTCAATTCTGGAAGACGCTTTCAAGCTCTTACCGGCAGTCAAGAGATTAAATATACACCACACGATCATTTGATGTTCGGTGTATATGCAAAATCGGAATTAATGAATTTTACCGTTTCACTCTTAGGCAGCAGGATAAGAAATAATGTGTTGGGATACAAAACCAACGTGATGATCAACAATCGCAATGGTTTTTATTCCGAGGGAGACATTAGCCGCATGAGCGACAAGAATCAAAGAAACTTAATCTTTACCTCACTTTATCATATTTTCAGGACTGAACCCACAATCAAGGCCGGATTAAACGCATCATATTTGAGCTTTACAAAAAATAATGTGTCACTGTATTTTGCGCCCGAGACTTTTATTAATAGCGAGTTATTTATTGACTATTTAACACCACTGAATGAAACATCAAAATATTATCTCAAAACCCAGGCCGCTCTGGGGGTTCAAAAAATCGAAAAAAATAAGTGGCAACAAGGTTTTCGTTATCAAGCAGAAATAGGCTCACACTTAAAACGTTTTGATTGCAGTTTGAGATACCAAGCAAGTAATGTTGCGTCTTCAACTGCACTCGGTTACAAATTCAGCTGGTTCACCTTTAATGTCAATTATAAGTGGTAAAAAATGTGAAGTTAAATCTTGATTGATACTTATCCGGTATAAAATTTCGGAGCTTCAAGAGAAAGACATGAAATCAGATAAATTAAAGCTAAATTATTACTCAAATCTAGTAAAGACCTCACGGCACCAATACTGTTGATAAAAGTTCATCACCTACGCCGACATTTGAATCATGCAACGCACAGCAAAAGTCTTCTTTTCACTTGTACTCTTTGCTCTGACATTGACCTCCTTTGGTCAAACAGTGAGCAATACTTCTCAAAGGTTGGGGTCGGGTCCATACTTCTATGCTGATGACGGCAACTGCAGTAACGCCTCAGAAATTCCTCGGGCAGCATACATTCTGGTTAATGTAATAAACAATAGTAGTTCAGACACATTGTTCAATGTCAATGTTAAAATGACCAACATCAGCAATACGGCCGCTGGTTTCAAACTTTTAAGTTTTGAAGATGATTCAACCTTTGTAATACCAAGGATTTTGCCAAACGATTCCAGTCCAAGCTATTTCTATGTACAATACCCATGCACTAAAGACTCTTCTTGTGATTTTACATTTAGCATATTCGATACGGATACGGTAACCTTCATTCCAACCATTACTACTAAAGACATACAACCCGCAGCAGCGGGAGGTGACATCATCAGCCAAAACATTGTTGGTTTAGATGCTCTCGGGATTCTGATAGCCGATTCCATCACTTATGATTTTGGGAATTTCAATGGTGAAGACATGTTTTTCCAACCTTGTGGAGACACTTTGTTCCCAGTAAACAGTCTAGAACTGATAGGAACTGAAGTGATAACATCTCCTTTTTCGTCCTGTGGATTAAGCCCCGGTGACCAGAACAAACTCTACTTATTTGACAACGGAAGCGGTTGTGGTGCAGGTTCAGGCAATCAAGTGCAAGTTGTATACTATTGGCTCAGCTCATTGTATAACGAGACCGCATACTTTAAACCATATGCCGGTATGAAAAGCGGCTCGGTTATCAAGTATTTGAGTAATTATGGCTCCGGTGCAGCAGTTGACAGTTTTACTACAACAACTGCCTCAATAAGCACCATGATTTTGGGAAAAAGAGCATCATGTGGCATCTGCACTCCAGGAGATACGATTACCTATACCGTTACCATGTTTAACAGTTCATCTGCTCCCGCGATGGTAGATTATATACAAGACAGCATGCCTGATGGTTACACCTTTATCGGTATAGATCCAAGCAGTGATGTGAATGAGCTAAACTCTTCTGCTTACCCAGCGACCAATGATTCTGGTATCCTGTATTTTGTTGGTAAAATTCCAACAACGCCATTCCCATATCGATCGTATGTAGTTCCAGCCAATGACTCCATTAAGTTGATCTATCAAGTTGAGATTCCTGGGACTTCGTCCAATACGGTATTTGAGAATCAGGTTATCGCCTACGTTGGCAGTACAGCCTTTGATACAGCGACCGCGCTGACATGTGCAGGTTGTTCCATACTCCCCGTTTCATTGATCAGCTTTTCCGGAGAGGCTTTTGATGATCATGTAAAATTGGAATGGACAACTGCATCTGAAATCGACAATGATGGATTTGAGCTATACCGAATGCATCCAAATGAATATCTGGGATTTGTGAAAGGAGCTGGTAACAGCACTTCTATAAATAACTACTCATTTACAGATCATAAAGTGCTTCATCAATCCCAACAATACAAACTTGTTCAGCGAGATTTTAGCGGTAAAAGGACAGAACAGTTCACCGTGGTAAAACCGAATGTCAATCGCTCGAATTTTGTGCTGCACCCCAATCCAAGCGCGGGAAAGATTCAAATAGTCACCAATGGCAAATACTCATTATATAGCTATAATATCTACTCTACAACTGGTCAATTGCTGCAAGTGCACAACCAAGAATCAAATATTACTTCGATCAATTTAGAGGATTTCTCAGGTCAGGTAGTCTATGTTGAAGCAATTTGCGATGGAATTCTGCTCGGTAGACAGCGTGTGGTATTGATCAAATAATAAATAATAAAAAGGCCTCTTTCTTTTTCATTTAGAAGCATAGCGGTCATATACTTCGACTCTTTCGTTGCTCGATACAATTAACGAGGCCAAATCATGGATTTAGGTATTCATTCACTTGCCAATATAGAAAATATTGAGTTTGGATTGACCAAGAAAGCGCAGACGACTTACAAATAGAGTGCCTCAAGAAATAAGCCAGGTGAAGGAATGTGAAACAAAATGGTATAGATACCTGAAGCTCAATGAATGTATTGGGAAAAGAATTGACAACACAAGCAAGGCTCGGATTGAGAAAATGCGAGAATGTTGGCTTGCAACATGTATGTCTTATGCCGTTAAACTCTAATAGATGTTAACAGATTCAATCTCAATTAGACTCTGTGACTTCAGATACAAGTAATCGCTTAATACAGTTTGATGCTTATTTAATTTAAACAAACAACCCCCGCAAAATAATGCAGGGGTTGTCGAAGTAACTACTTAATCTTAATCTCTTTTTTAGGGGTAAGATTGTGATTAAGCTTCACAATTTTTAGATTTAGAATTCCGTCATGATAGGTA
>JAHEKB010000090.1 GCA_024638525.1 Bacteroidota bacterium | reverse complement strand
CTTACTTATCACATACTTGCTCCCACTCCGATACTAAAAGAAGAAGGACTGCGCGAACCCAAAGGAGGTGAAAAGGTAATCATGGTTGATGCAGCACTGCACGCCATGGATGAGATTCTAAAGAAGCATCCCGAAGCCTTGCTATACGGTCAAGATGTGGGAATTAGATTAGGCGGCGTTTTTAGAGAAGCGGCCACACTGGCAGAGAAGCATGGCAAACACCGCGTATTCAACACGCCTATTCAAGAGGCCTACATCGTTGGTTCCACTGCTGGCATGAGTGCTGTGGGTTGCAAGCCCATAGTTGAAATACAATTTGCGGACTATATCTGGCCAGGAGTTAACCAATTGGTCACGGAACTCTCAAAAAGTTGTTACCTGTCTGGAGGAAAGTTTCCCGTACAAAGCGTAATCCGCATACCTACCGGGGCCTATGGAGGTGGTGGTCCATACCATTCCGGAACAGTTGAATCATCCATATTGCCCATTAAAGGCATAAAAATAGTATATCCTAGCAATGCTGCAGACATGAAAGGCCTGATGAAAGCGGCTTTCTACGATCCCAATCCAGTTATCGTATTCGAGCACAAAGGAATCTACTGGAGCAAGGTTGGTGGTACCGAAGGGGCCAAGACCATAGAACCAGATGAAGATTATATCATACCACTGGGCAAAGCCCGCATTCATCAAGAAGCAAGTCAAAAATCACTTGAATCGGGAGAAAGCTGCGTGCTAATCACGTATGGTATGGGTGTCTGGTGGGCAGAAGCAGCCTCTAAAAGTTTTGAAGGCAGGGTAGAAATCCTTGATTTGCGAAGCTTGAACCCCTGTGATGATGAAGCTGTATTTGAAGCGAGTAAAAAGCATGGTAAAACGCTGGTTCTCACCGAGGAGACCATTACAAACTCATTCGCGGAATCTCTTGCTGGCCGAATTCAAGCCGAGTGTTTTGAGTACATGGATGCCGCGGTGAAATGCATTGGTTCTGCTGACATTCCGGCTGTTCCACTTAATAAAGATATGGAGCAAGTGATGCTTCCTACCGTTCGCAAAGTTGAAGCGGCCTTAAAAGAACTGTTGGAGTACTGATGAAAAAGATCCTGAGCTATAATGTCAATGGAATAAGGGCTGCACTGAATAAAGGTTTGGCAGATTACCTTAAAAAGGAAGATGCGGACATTGTATGTCTTCAAGAATTAAAGGCGATGGAAGAGCAGATTCCCACAGAAGAACTCGATAAATTATCATATAAGAGGTATTTTTATTCTGCCGAAAAGAAAGGGTATAGCGGTGTGGCTATTTTCAGCAAGGAGCAACCTATACATGTGGAATATGGTTGCGGCCATGAACTATTTGACTACGAAGGTCGAGTTTTGCGATTGGACTTTGAACAGTATTCCGTACTGAGTATATATTTCCCCTCGGGGTCAAGTGGGGACCTCCGTCAAGATGTTAAATACAAATTCCTGGATTTTATTTTTGACTACATTCAGGCCCTGCGTAATAAAATTCCTCAATTGATCATATGCGGAGATTACAATATTTGCCACAAAGCCATTGATATTCACGCTCCCAAAAGAAATGAGAAGTCGTCTGGATTTCTGCCTGAAGAAAGGGCATGGATGGACAAGTGGTTTGGCACTGAAATGCTAGATAGTTTTAGGCAAATCAATGGAGAACTTCCGGATCAATACACCTGGTGGAGCTATAGAGCGAATGCCCGAGCTAACAACAAAGGTTGGCGCATAGACTACATCAGTTTAACAGAAAATTTGAAAGATCGTCTCAGAGATGCGACGATTTGCCCTCAGGCATTTCATTCAGATCATTGCCCTTTATACGCCCTGCTCGATGAAATCTAGAATCTCAATTGCAAGTTGGCTTCAAAGCTAGGTACATATCCTGCGCTGACATAAGAACCCTTAGCTTTAACCGGATCTCGATTTCTACCTAAAAATGCAAACGGAAAGTCGGCATCCGGATCGTAATTAAACTCTTCGTGTAGAAAGCTCGCTACTTCTAATCTAATGTTATCCGTGAAAGCAAAACCCAATGATGCCATGTATGAAGTTTCACCATTGTAATAGACACCTACACCAAGGGTGAGTTTCTCCTTGAATTCCATAAAATTTTGAAAACTGAAATATTCTACTCCATCTAGACTTGGGTTACTAATGTGTAAGCTGTGTAAGAGATCAATATTTTTCGAAGCTTCCCAACGATAGAGGATATTGATATGAGTTTGAACATCATAGTTCACAAAATCTTCCTCACCCCAGAGGACAACGGTATCCTTCTTAACAACAAAGCTAGTATCTGCACCCGTTCCAAACGCCCATCTTTGAAAAGGAAAAGGCACAAAGGCTGGACTGTTCAATTTGTTTAAACTCAAGCCAATTGACAAACCTCGATTCTCATATACCACTCCAAAGCCAAAGTCCAAGTCTGTGGCTATTGAATCAGTGAAGCTATGCACGGTAGGAGCAAATACTTTATTGAACTCCTCTGTTCTAATTTGATCACTGTAAAGACCAGCTTCAAGTCCGAACGAAATAAAACTGCCTTCTTCAAATTCAAATTTGAATGACCCATAGAGTTTGTTCATGTCCAGTTTATAAAGACGTGAATCAACCGTTGATCTGTGAATACCTATTCTAAATTGATCACTTAGTTTGGCTTCTCCATGAAACAGATAAGAGGTGAAGTCTGATTCATCGCTCAATGGATTAGGAAGCATCGAGCTACTGAGGTAAACCTTGTTATAATCTGCATTCTGCATAGCAGAGTTCAAGAAGGCCAATGACTTATTATTACTGATTATATTGCTTTGAGCCTGGCCCAACACTGACAGCATCATGGCTGCAGCAAGAAAATAGATTCCTCTAAACATTCTTTTATGTACTTTTTAATCTTCTTAGGTTTTCTAACATATTGATAACCAAGGCTTGAGTGTCGTATTTGGGTTGCCAAGCCCAGTCTGCCCTCGCCTCCTTATCATCAATGGATTGAGGCCAACTTTCGGCAATTTGTTGTCTGTGATCAGGTGCATAATCCATGGTAAAACCAGGCAGGTACTTACTGATTTCTTCTGCCAGGGATGCAGGGTCAAAACTACATCCACTTATGTTGTAGCTACTTCTGATTTTTATTTGTTCCGAAGGGGCATTTGTAACTTCAATCGTGGCGCGAACCGCGTCTTCCATATGCATCATCGGTAAGCTGGTGGCGGGTTTCAAAAAGCTAGTGTATGAATTACTATCCAAAGCCTGATGGAAAATTTCTACTGCATAATCCGTTGTTCCCCCTCCTGGTAATGATTTCCACCCAATAAGGCCCGGATATCTGATTGAACGGACATCCAAACCGTATCTTCTAAAGTAGTACTCGCAATATCGTTCACCCGCAAGCTTGCTTATCCCATAAATGGTATTTGGCTCAAGCACGGTAGTCTGCGGTGTATTTAGCTTTGGGCTGGTCGGCCCGAATACTGCAATGGAACTTGGCCAAAAAACCCGTTTAACTCCATGCTCAAGGCAGGCGTCAAAGACATTGAACATTCCATCCATATTCAGAGACCAAGCGAGTTTGGGTTTTGCTTCAGCCGTAGCTGATAGCATCGCTGCCAGATGGTAAACTAAAGTGGGTTTGTGTTTTGTAAAAACATCTCCGATCCTGCTCTTGTCCATAACATCCAAGATTTCAAAGCTGGATCGCTGAAAAACATCTTGCTCTGATTTTCGGATATCACTGGCAATTACATTTTGACTACCATAGAGCTTTTGCAAGTTCTCGACTAGCTCTGTTCCAACCTGTCCGCAGGGTCCTAAAACAAGTACTTTTTCAGCCATAAAAAGGTCTGCGAAAGTAAGATAATTGACTCAATGCACCCAGTTTTTAACCCCTGCCTCAATCGCGATGTTTAAGTGGTTTTCTTTAGGGGGAATCGGGCAGGAATACTTGTAATTATAAGCACACAAAGGATTGTAGCACAGGTTAAAATCTATAATTGGCGCCATGGTATCAGACATCGCAAAATCCAAATAGCGCCCTGCGCCATAGCTAGACACTCCATTAGTCTGGTCTTTGAAAGGGCAAAATAGGTAGTCAGGATATTCTTGATTCTGGTATAGATGTAAGCTAAAACTGTCTTTTCCTAAGGCAAAATGCAGAATTCCAAAGTCTTTATAGAGCGGTAATCGATCAGTACTGGTTTTCATTTCGAATACCTTTCCGGACTCCACTTTTTCAAAGCTCGCTTCGCATTTGTATTCTTCATTGATGGCAAAGAAATCCAAATGTTTACCCAATTCCAGATCCTCATGCAAAAGCACCTGATTTTCACCTGTGATAAATGACAAATTCATACTGTCCTGATAGTGAGATACCAAACGCTGATAGGGACTAAGAATCTCTTGATCTTCTTGTGTACTCTGATTCCATTTCTTACTGTTACTGCAAGAAGAAATCACGTAAATCAACATAAGAATGGCTATAGATTCTCTCATATCTTATTCTCCAAAAATAGTAAGAAGGCGTATTCCAAAGCTGTCTCTTTATGAACCGCAAATCTTCCGCTTGCTCCACTGTGACCAGTTTCCATATTTGTGTGAAGTAATAGTGGCCCGCGAAAGCTAGCAACATCTCTCAATTTAGCCACCCATTTGGCAGGCTCCCAGTACTGAACTTGGCTGTCATGCAATCCCGTAGTGACTAACATTGCCGGGTATTCTTCAGCTTTGACATTATCGTAAGGAGAATAGCTTTTCATATAGAAATAATACTCTGGATTGTTGGGGTTTCCCCATTCATCATATTCGCCAGTTGTCAAAGGAATACTTTCATCCAACATGGTTGTAACCACATCCACAAATGGCACAGCGGCAATAATGCCTTTCCAAAGATCGGGTCTCTGGTTAATCACTGCTCCCATTAGTAGGCCTCCTGCAGATCCACCCATTGCATAAATACTATCATGTTTACACCATTTGTGATTCTTGAGGTATTCGGCACAATCAATGAAATCATTGAAAGTATTTTGCTTCTCTAGAAGTTTTCCATGCTCATACCACGGCCTTCCTAAATCTTGCCCACCGCGGATATGGGCAATGGCAAAAACAAATCCACGATCTAACAAACTAAGCCTAACGGAACTGAAATACGGATCCATGGAGTGTCCGTATGACCCATAACCATAGAGCAATAATGGACTATTCTCATACTGCGTTTCATTTTTGTAAACCAGTGAAATAGGCACATCTACTCCATCTCTTGACTTTGCATAGATTCTCTTGGAGCTATAGTCTTTTTCTTCGTACCCTCCGACTATTTCTTGTTGCTTCATCAACATCCTATCCCTGCTATCCATTTTGTAATCATAGATGCTACTGGGCCTGGTCAAAGAACTGTATCCAAACCTCAAGGTCTTTGTGTCGAACTCCGGATTGACACCCGTCCAACTGGTATAGGTTTCATCATCAAAGCTCAAATAGTGCTCTTTGCCGTCATGCTGATTGATTATTCTAATTTGATCCAAGCCATTGGTCTTTTCTTCGAGCACCAAATAATCCTTAAATGTTTCGATGCCCTCAAGTAATGTCTCTGTTCTGTGAGGAATTCTTTCCTTCCACTCTGATCTTTGGGTGTTGCCTAAATGGCATTCCATTAACCTAAAATTCGTTGCTTCCCAGTTGGTCATTACATACCAACGATCTTCAAAGTGACTTATGCCATATTCCATTCCAGTAATGCGTTCCTGAAAGAGCTGAAATTCAGTAAAAGGTTCATCTGCATTTAGATACCTATATTCATCAGTAAGCGTGCTGGAAGAAGCTATGATAATGAATTCTTTTGATTTGCTTTTATAGCAATGGCAGTAGAAGGTCTCATCGCTTTCTTTAAAAACCAGTTCCTTTTCCTTGCTTACAAGGTCAAATCGATAAACCGAGCTTGAGCGCAATGTTTGTGCATCTCTTACAGTGTAAAAAAGCCTTTGATTATCATTAGACCATGCTACGCCACCTGTAGTACCTTCTATGCTGTATTCCAGTATTTCTCCGCTTTCTAGATTCTTAAATCGTATGGTGTAAATCCTTCGACTCACAGTATCCTCCCCAAATGCTAACCATCGGTTATCCGGGCTAACACTCATTCCCGCAACATGGTAAAAGGAGTGATCTTTAGCCAGCATATTTACATCTAACATTACTTCTTCAGAGCTTTCCAAACTCCCTTTCTTGCGACAATAGATTGGGTGTTCTCCCCCCTTTTCGTATCTGCTGTAATACCAATAACCGTTTTTTAAATAGGGAACACTGCTATCGTCTTCCTTAATCCTTGAAGTAATTTCAGTAAAAAGGGCTTCTTGCAGCTCTTCCGTTGGTTTCAACACATGAGTGGTATACTGATTCTCCTCTTCTAGGTATTTTACCACTTCTGCATCTTCTCTCTGGTTTAACCAGTAGTAATTATCTATGCGAAGATCTCCGTGAATTAGAAGTTCTTTCGCTTGCTTTTTAGCCTTTGGACTTTGCACCCTGCAAGTATAATCTCAGAGCGATTTGCTCACACCCCAAATACTAAATAATCTCCAAGGATTACAATTACTTTGTAGCATGAGCAAAACATTGCTGCTGATTCCTAGCTTCATAGGCATTGACAAACCGGAATTCCTCCCTTTAAGAACTATCGAACGAATTCATAAAACCACACGTTTTATTGTAGAAAGAGAAAAGACATCTAGAGCATTCTTCAAAGCTATCGCACATCCAGTTCCACAATCCGATTTATTGATATTCCAATTGGACAAACACAATAAGTATGAAGGCTTTCAAGCATTCATCAATGAACACAGCACTGACCATGACATTGGAGTAATCTCTGAAGCCGGTCTACCTGGAGTGGCTGATCCCGGCTCAACAGTAGTGGCATTTGCACATAGTATTGGCTTAACCGTTTTGCCTCTGGCCGGCTCTTCATCCATTTTTCTGGCTCTAATGGCCAGCGGAATGAATGGTCAAGACTTTAGGTTTCATGGATACTTGCCCATAGACCGCGATCAACGATTGAGCAAATTGAAAGAAATGGAGAAAAGATGCGACAGAATCACTCAGATATTTATGGAAGCCCCTTACCGAAATAATGACTTTGCAAACTTCCTTATTAGCAAGCTCAATCCCAACACTAAATTGTGTATTGCATGCGACTTAGAAAGCGAATCAGAAATAATCATATCCAAGAAGATAAAAGAATGGAACCTATCTCAATTGGACCTCCACAAAAGACCGTGTATCTACCTTATAGGTAAAACATCTATTTGATATATGCAGCTCCAAAACGCGTATACTCAATGGGAAGAGCATCTGGCAATTCTTCTGCTTCTATTTGTTGTAAAAGGTCAATTTCTATGGTTCGGCAAATGGATGACATTGGGGTATCTGAAGCTCGATTCTCAAAGGGTTCTTCTGTTACTTCTCCCGATTTATCCAAGATGTAGAATACAAAGGCAACCATGGTCGCAATTGGAATCAACATAAAATTCATGCCATCTACCAAAGCGCAAGGGAGGAGAAGAATAAATACCCAAAGGAATAAACGAGTGAAGTAATTGTAATAAAATGGAAATACGGTATTCTTAATCCTTTCAGCTTTCCCTTGTTCATTGTACATGGTCTGAATATCAGCCATGAGCATGGAATGTTGAAATTCCGTAATTCTTCCTTCTCTGAGATTTTCAGTGAGCATCTTGCCTTGTCTGTGCAGTATTTGAACAGGCTTGTTTCTCGCCGTTTCCAACATTTTACTGAACTGGGGATCTAGATAATGGCCTACTTGCTTGATATCTATGTTCTTTCGCAAATGCATATTTAAGACATACAACCAAGCTATATGTCTGTGCACCAAGGTGTTTTGAGCTTCTTTATCATCAATATATGCAACCACTTGTGTTCCGAAGTTCCTACTGACATTGACAATAGCGCCCCAAACTTTTCGAGCTTCCCACCACCGGTCATAAGCCGAATTATTTCTAAAACCGAGGAATATCGCAAGCGCTCCACCCAGTATAGTAACCGGAATAACAGATACCGATAGATCATATCCTACCTTCTTATGGACGAAGAATACCATGGTC
>JAHEKB010000089.1 GCA_024638525.1 Bacteroidota bacterium | reverse complement strand
TGCTGAGATAAAAGCCGGTATAGCCGGAGCAGGTGACATAGGTGCATTCTATACCGACAATACTGAAATTGGCGGAAGAAGATTTGACTACAACATCGGATTGAATTTGAGCAATATGGGTAATAAGATCTCCTACACCAATAATGCAGACCGAGATTTTATACCGGTTAATTTCAGACTGGGAACCTTTTGGAATACCCAAATCGATGAGCACAATGAAATTGGAATTGGAGTGGATTTCAATAAGCTTATGGTTCCAACCCCTCAGTATATCTATGATTCAACCGGGAACACCATTATTGGAAGAGAATTAAATACAGAACCGACCATCTCCGGTATGCTTTCGTCTTGGGGAGATGCCCCGGGTGGGTTCCAAGAAGAACTGAATGAATTCACCATTTCTATCGGAATGGAATATTGGTACGACAAGCAATTTGCGTTAAGAGCAGGGTTCTTTCACGAGGCGGAGACCAAAGGAGCTAGAGAATACATCACCTTCGGTGCAGGTTTAAAATATCAGGTCTTTCAGATCGATGCTGCCTATCTTCAACCCTTAGCGCGCAGACACCCACTTCAGAACACCATTCGTTTTAGCTTGTTGTTCGACATCGACGCCTTCAGTCAACAGAATAATTAGGAAAACGGGAACAGGAACGGGGAAAGGGAACAGGAACGGGTCCTTCAGACATTCAAAATTTCGAACTAGAACAGAGAACGGTTTACGGGAACGGGTTCTCAAACTCTTGAACTTTAACTATTTGTACTCGTTGGTGAACAATGCTCATAAGTCATAAGAAGCATTATTCCAAAATCCCTATTTTGCCCCTGGGGGTGGGGAGATCCACTGCTAAAATCTTGAATTTTAAACCTTAGAACCGGAGCCGTGAGCCGGAACTGAAGCCAGAGCCGGGCCCTTTAAACTCTCAAACCTTCGAACCGTAACAGGAAACAGGAGCGGTTTACAGGAACAGGTCGTTCAAACCATCACCATCTTGTCACTAGTCACTAGTCACTGATCTCTTGTCGCTATTAACTACTTCTCAATCCTGCAAAAACGGATTCGACATCCGCTCCCGCCCTATGGTCGTCATTGGGCCGTGGCCACTATACACAGATGTATCGTCAGGCAGAGTCAGCAATTTTGATTTAATGGCATCAATAAGGGTCTGGTAATCACCACCGGGAAGGTCTGTCCTGCCAATGCTTCCCTGAAATAGCGCATCCCCTACAATGGCAATTTTATCATTCTTGGAGTAGAAACTCACACCCCCCGGGGAATGCCCAGGAGTGTGAAAGACCTCTATTTCGTTTTCACCAAATCGCAAAGTGCTCAAATTCAATTCGTATTTGGCTTTGGGCAAGGGCTGCATGCTCAATCCGTACTGCATGGCTGTAGGCACTGCATGCTCGTATATGGGCGCATCCTCGGGATGAAGAAAAATGTCGAGACCGTATTCTGCCACCAGCCAATTTAAACCAAAAATATGGTCTAAATGTGCATGGGTCAACCACAGGGCCATAGGCTCTAATTCATTGATCTCCAAATAGGTTTTCATCCTCTTTTCTTCGGCTTGCCCATACATTCCAGGGTCTATGATCACTACCTTGCCCTTGTCTTCTAGCAAATAGGTGTTCTCTGCAAAGGGGTTGAATGTCAATTGATGTACTTTTAAACTCATGAGAAAACAGATTGAAGGTCTTGCCCCCTGCTCGCATCGAATTTAAGGGCGGTAAATATCAATAATGAAAATGCTAAGAAGGATGAGCCACCATAACTAATCAAGGGTAATGGAATTCCTATTACAGGCATCAGGCCTATGGTCATTCCAACATTAATGGTAAGGTGGAAGAAAAGTATAGATGCCACACTAAAGATAAACACCCTTTTATATTTTTTCTTCGCCCTTTGGGCCAGCCAATACAAGCGAAGTATTAGGAGGGTGAAAAGCAAAATTGTTGCAGAACTCCAAAGCCAGCCACCCTCTTCGCCTATGGTACAAAAGATGAAGTCTGTTGTCTGCTCTGGAATAAAGTCTCCCTTGGTGTGTGATCCGTTCAAATAACCCTTTCCGCTAAAGCCTCCCGAACCAATGGCTATCTTGGCTTGATTGACATTATATCCTGCACCCTGAGGATCTTCTAGTAGATTCAAGGTGACCAATATTCTTTTCTGTTGGTGTTCTTGCAATACCTCGTTGAAAATGAATTCTACACTCAAGCTAAACAAAATACAGACAGCAGCGAGAACAAGAGCTGGAACTATGGTCTTTCTATTGGTAAAACTGAAAGCCAAAAAGACCCCTGTGATCACCAATAATCCAACCGACAACCACAATATTCCCACCACCATGGTCAAAATAAAAATCAGTATGGCCAAGAGCCCAATGATAAGCACCAATGGACTAAGACCTTCTCTGTACAGCACCAATAAAAAACTACTGAATACCAAAGAGGATCCAGCATCTCCTTGCAATACAATTAATACGGCAGGTAAGGTAATCACTGCAATAGCTTTGATTAAATCTTTGCGTTTAGACAGAGACACATCAATGCCACTTAATAGTGCAGCTAGTGCAAAGCATGTTCCGTATTTGGCAAATTCTGAAGGTTGAAGGCTAAACGAACCGATTTTTAGCCAGGATTTTGAGCCAGCTATTTCTGCGCCAAATAGCAAAACCGCCACCAGTAACAGCATCAGCACCAAATAGATATACCAGGAAAAGACTTCATAAAATTTGGCATTGAGCAGAAAGATCACCAAAGCCATTATGGCCGATACCCCCAACCACATCATCTGTTTGCCACTTCGACCTTCAATTAAGCTGGAAGCCCCTGCATCTGATGTAGCTGAATAGACGCTGGCAATTCCTATGCAAGCAATAAACAAATAAAGCAGCAGGCCCATCCAGTCTATATTGGTCTCTTTCTGCATCAGTTCTTGTATTTCTCAGGGATTAAATCAGCATTGAACATTCTTTCCTCCAACCAAGGTAGAGTAGAGGCACTGTCTGGATGGCTCAGATACTTCTCTATCATTAAATGAGCCATGGGTGCTGCCCAAGTCGCTCCATAGCCCGACTCTTCGACTACCACGGCTATAGCAATTTGTGGATCATCCACAGGAGCAAAGGCTATATAGGCCGAATGGTTCTCACCATGAGGGTTTTGAACTGTTCCGGTTTTACCTCCTATTTCTATTCCTTTCATAGCAACAGCGGCACCAGTGCCGCTTTGAGTAACCATATGCATGCCTTCTTTAACTATCACAAAATGCTCCTGCTCTACCAGCGTTTGGTTCTTTACCCGAAAGCGTTCTGGTATGGTATCTAGCCCACTGATAGACCGGATGACATGTGGGGTATAATAATAGCCCTCATTGGCTATGATGGTAGCCAAATTAGCCATTTGCATTGGAGTTAAGCCCAGCTCACCTTGACCAAATGAAAGAGAAATAATGGTCGCGTATTTCCAATGGCCTTTGCCATAGATCTTATTGTAATACTCGGGTTTCTTGAGCCAACCTCCATACTCTCCTGAGACATCTATACCCAATTTATGGCCCAAGCCAAAACTGTGCAGGTAATTATACCAACTCTGATACGCCTCTTCCGTGTTCTGGTACTTTGGCAATTGCATCATTCGTTTAAATGTATTGCAATAGAAACTATTGCAGGATGTTGCAATTGAGCGTTGAACACTAGTATGTGAAGGGTGCGCATGACAATGGATCAACCTAGACCCCAATCTGTATCCGCCATTGCAATTGAAATGAGTGTTCTTGTTGATGGCACCATCCTGCAGCCCCACCAATGCCATGAGTGGTTTAAATGTGCTCCCCGGTGGATAAGGTGCTGAAACCGCACGATTGAAAAGCGGCTTTGTGGGGTCTTGAGCGGCCACTCCATAATGTTGGCTTCGATGTTGAATATTGAAATCTCTGGGATTGTAAAATGGACTAGATATGAGGGCTAAAACTTCTCCGGTTTTGGGCTCAATGGCTACCATACTACCCATTTTATTCTGCAGGAGCTGCTCACCGTATTCTTGAAGTCTTATGTCCAGACTCAAAGTCAGATCCTGGCCATCAATGGGCTCCACATCCAGGTCTCCATTTTTATATGAACCCTTATTGACTCCGAACTTGTCTACATAATAATATTTTTCTCCCTTGATTCCCCTGAGGTATTCCTCGTAAAAACGCTCTACACCCTTTTTGCCTAAGAAATCTCCTTGCTCATAATAGGATTCTGTTTGCGTGTTCAATTCGTCTTTGCTCACCTCTCCTAAGAATCCCAATACATGCGCGGAACTGACGTATTTGTAGTTTCTGTCTTGTCTTATCTCAAAGAAGAAACCTTTAAAATCAAACAATCGTTCATGGACTCTGGCATAAATGGCATTGTTCACATTCTTCATGAATACCGCCTTTCTTCGATAGGCTTTCTTTTCCGCTTGAAGTAGCCGCTTGTCGAACTCTAGCCTGTCAATATTCAGAAGCTTACAGAGCAAGCTGGTATCTATACCCTCAATTTTAAAAGGTACAGAAACCATCAGGTCTCTAACGGGATCGTTGTAAACTATGAGTTTGGAATTGCGGTCAAAGATTAAGCCCCGTTGGGGGTATATGGTCTGTTTACGCAAAGAGATCTTTTCTGCGATCTTGGTGTATTTATCATCGTATACCTGAATCTGAAGCAATCTAAAAATATAGATCGCTGCAACAATCAGTACCGCTATATAGATGACGTAAGACCTTCTGCTAAACACTTCGCTTTATAAACAGGAATTGTATCAGCAAAATTATAACGAAACTGAGCACAGAACTCAATACAACAGTCACCAAGTAATACACAGTATTTAAGGCTCCAATGGATTCTAGAGCAAATGCATAGACGTGATAGAAGGAAACCAGAACGGATGACAGAAAAATATACTTATCTAATGCCAGGGTAGATAGATTTAACCACGCGCGATTGGCCTTGACTTCTTCTATGTCGTATCGATTGAGTAAGCCAATTCGGATCAAAGCCAAGAACATGCAGGCTGAGCTGTGTAATCCCGGACTTGAAGTAAAGAAATCCGCGATTAGTCCCAAGGCAAAAGCGATTAAAATCTGATAACTCTTATTGATAAAGGGCGGTAGATTGATCAATATCATGATAAAGACCTGCGGATACAAATAGGCCGTGAGTTCCAAATGATTTAAAACAATCAATTGGAAAGCCATCAATATGATCAAACCCAGTACTCTATTCATCTTCCAATAATTCTTCTATTTCTTCTTTGTATTCATTGTTCAATACAAAGACATATCGCAAATTCCTAAAATCAGTTGCCGTCCTGATTTTGGTATTAAAATACTGACTGTTTTCTTGGCTTTGCAGATGCTCTATAGTTCCTATAGGAATGTCTGGTGGAAAGATTAGTGAAGAGGTGCCCGTGCTGACCAAATCTCCCTCTTTGATTTGCTCCAACTTATTGATTTTATTGATAGACAAGGTATTGGGCTGTTCGTTCTCCCATTGTAGCTCAGTAAAGAATTCCTGTCCATTGATCTGTGGTATCAGATGAAAATCTATGTTCTGCATGGACATCACTGTGCTAAAATTAGGTCCAACGCCCACCACTATGCCAGCAACCCCCGAAGCTGAAATTACCCCAGACCCTCTTTTTACACCTTGATTTTTGCCTTGATTGATCACCATCACATTCTCAGCTTTGTGAATGCTGTGATACACTACTTGAGCTGGAACAACGGAGAACAAAAGTTTATTTACACTGTCCTTGAGCTCAATGCTATCGCCAAAAATTCTCATATTAAGGCGAGGATCTTCCTTGCTGAGACTGTCTTTGAAGAGCTGCATCAATTCTTCATTGCCTTTTCTCAGGCCAATGAAGTTTGCCACAGAACTGCTTGCATTATTGACACGTGCCGTAACCTCAGTTGCCGAATTGGAAAACACAGCCCGCTGGTAGGGGTTTAAACGAAGCAAAAGAATTAAACTCAAGGTCTGCAGCAGCAGAAATAAAATCAAGTGGAGGTTGTTTTCAATAAATGCTAATAGGCGCTGCATTTATCGATCACTGTAGAATGGTTTTGTAACTCTTGATGTTCTTTAGAGCGATGGATGTACCGCGAACGACCGCGCGCAATGGGTCTTCAGCAACATATACCGGCAATTTGGTCTTGCTGGAAATCCGTCTGTCCAATCCGCGCAATAAAGCACCTCCCCCGGTTAGGTATAAGCCCGTCTGATAGATGTCAGCCGACAATTCCGGCGGCGTTAATTCCAAGGCTTTCAATACCGCTTCTTCTATTTTAGAAATAGACTTATCCAATGCCAAAGCAATTTCGGAGTATGAAATCATGATTTGCTTGGGAATACCTGTCATAAGGTCGCGACCATTTACGGCATAATCCTCAGGCGGATTTTCCAACTCCGGCAAGGCCGCACCCACTTCCATTTTGATCATCTCAGCCGTGCGCTCTCCAATCATAAGATTGTGTTGGCGACGCATGTATTCGATAATATCTTCAGTGAATTCGTTCCCAGCTACCCTGATGGATTCGTCAGAAACAATACCTGCAAGGGCAATTACCGCTATTTCCGTAGTACCCCCACCTATATCGATAATCATATTTCCCATAGGCTCCGCGACATCAATCCCAATACCAATGGCTGCCGCCATAGGTTCAGGTATCATATATACTTCTTTGCCACCTGCGCGTTCTGCTGATTCTTTAACTGCTCTTTTCTCTACCTCTGTGATTCCACTTGGGATACAAATGACCATCCGCAGTTGAGGGCTTCCCCACTTTTTCTTGCTGTTGATCAATTTGATGAATCCCCGAATCATGTGCTCAGCTGCCTGAAAATCAGCAATCACTCCATCTTTCAATGGTTTGATGGTCTTGATTTCCTCATGCGTTTTACCGTGCATTTTTTGAGCTTCTTTGCCAATGGCTATAACTTCTTTGGTGGTTCTGTTGATAGCAATGATGGAAGGTTCATCCACCACCAATTTATCCTTGTGTATGATCAAGGTATTGGCCGTTCCAAGGTCAATGGCAAGTTCTTGTGTTAAAAAGCCGAGTAATCCCATCTGTTGTCTTTGCTTTCTCTAAGATTTAATGACTTGCAAAAGTAGGGATTTGAAGGCAATTTTTGATTAAAAAAGGGTGGAGACTTTGAAGCCCTCACTTTTTGAATTTCAAGGCTTTTGGGCTAGCTTGTGCACAATAAACAAAGCTCTTATGAAAATGAGTCGCCACTTACGCTATTCTATATTAATTCTATTCAGCATTCCGATACTGGCCACTGCAAAACTGACCCCTAGCCTAGATGACGTCTCGATTCCCATGCGTGATGGGAAATTCCTAGAGGCGGACATATACATCCCAAGCAATATTGATTCAGCCCAGGTAATTCTAATACAAACACCTTACAACAAAGACCTTTTTGAGTTTGGAATGCCCATGGGTGTTGGAGAGCAGCTGAATAATTATCCATACATCTGGGTCATTGTAGATTGGCGTGGATTTTACGGATCAAAGGATGCAGCTAGTGCAAATGTTGTTAGAGGGGAAGATGCTTATGATGTCTGCGATTGGATTGCAGACCAGAGCTGGCACAAAGACAGAATTGCCACCTGGGGGCCATCTGCTCTTGGAGGTGTACAATACAATCTCTGCGCAGAGAACCACCCAAATCACAGCTGTGCTATCCCTGTAGTGGCTACTGGCTCACAGGCCTATGAATCCTATTTCTATGGGGGTGTTCTGGAGGAAGCCCGTTTGAATCAATTGGACAAACTCGGCTATGGACTTTCTCCCATAGTCTTGGCAAATGTTTATGACAACGCCATATGGACTGCCGCAGAGTCCAATACAGATTTTGCTGATGACATTGCAATTCCAACTCTCCAGATTGGGGGTTGGTACGACCACAACATTGATCAAATGATGAGTTTCTACACGCGATCCAGATCAAATGCGGCTGTAGATGTAAGGGATGAGCAATGGCTCTTGGTAGGGCCTTGGGTTCACGGAGGAACGGGGATTGCAAGTGTTGGCACTTCTGTTCAAGGAGAGTTGACTTACCCCAGTGCTGCCTTTAAAAACAATGAAATGTCTCTGGATTTCTTGGCCTATTACCTCTTGGATTCGGCCA
>JAHEKB010000307.1 GCA_024638525.1 Bacteroidota bacterium | reverse complement strand
AAGCCCAATATGGCTCAATGATGCGCAAAGTCAAGCCACATGAGAAAGAAAGCAAGGAAATTCGCATAGCACAGGATCAAACGGAATCTTCGGTTAAAGAGATAGAACCTATGATGGCTGAGTTGGACCTTGAAGAGTTGCCAGCCTTTGAAACTGCAGAGATAGAGCAAAGCGCAAGCAGTGAGCAGTCGGCCAAAACACCCAAACTCAATCCTGAGCGCATACATCATGTAGTAAAGATTAGCGAAGCAATCCCCGCCAGCCCTTTAATTAAAAGAGCTAAGAAAAAGGTGGCAAATCAAATAGAAGAAGCACAAGAGAGTAATGACGACCGCTCTTTAATTCGCTTGCTCATCATTGTAATCCTATTGCTGATTATTCTGAATTTAATCTTAGACCTATTGCCTCCAATATTTACAGGAGTTTTAGGCTTGATTATTTTGATTCTAATCTTTTTGTGGTTGTTAAACTACCTATAAGGCTTATTTAGCTCGCTCTACATATTCCCCAGTTCGGGTGTCAATTTTTATGCTTTCACCCTGCTTTACAAAAAGTGGTACATTTACCTCTGCGCCTGTTTCTAGGGTAGCACTTTTTAAGGGATTATTGGCTGTATCTCCTTTGACCCCAGGCTCTGAATAGGTAATTTCTAAGACCACATGATTGGGCGCTTCGGCAAGAATAGGGTTGCCATCGTCTAGGTACACCTGAAGCATCATCTCCTCTTTAATAAACTTCATTTGCTCGCCTATCATTTCGGCAGCTATGCTTATTTGCTCATAGGTCTCCGTATCCATGAGTACCAAATTATCTCCATCTCTATAGAGATATTGCATCTCTTTTTGATCTACCCTTACTTCTTCAATAGTCTCACCAGATCTGAATCTATGGTCCATGGATTTGCCGGTGATGGCATTTTTCATAACTACCTTATAAAAGGCACCGCCTTTGCCTGGCATGGTATGCTGATAGTCTACCACCTGGCATAATTGTCCATTGTGCCTTAGAAACATTCCTCTTGATAAATCTTGTGTTGTTGCCATAGAAAGGCAAATATAAATCCAAAGATGATTGGGTTCTTTTTGTGGATAAGAGCATATAAACCTTATGGGCTTTAAATTACATTTGTTCTAGATGTTTGGTAAGGGAATGAGGTGAGATTCCTCAACTGTACCCGCAGCTGTAAAGTTTAAAGGCTGGCCTGTTCAAACCCACTGTTTCTGTCATACGAAATGGGAAGGGAAGGCCGGTGAGAACCAAGTCAGAAAACCTACAATCATCTGTAATGCAGAGCTTTCGGGAAGAAAGGCGAATGTTTAAAAGCAATCACTTAGCATCCTACATCCCTGCCGTTTTATGAGAAGATACCTCATTTACATATTGACAGGATTGCATTTTTTGTGCTCGGCACAAGAAGACAGCAGTGGAACCCATCTAGCGGGAATAGAGGTGCATGCCCCTAAACGACTAGAAACTAGCATGGCCAGCCATGAGGTTTTGTTGCAAGCCGATCCCAATAGGGCGGTAGCCGCCTTGCTTCAGTTGCAAACCGGTGTCTATGTTCGTTCTCAAGGCGTATCTGGGCTTCAAACCTTAAGTTATAAAGGATTAGGTGCCATGCACATCAATGTGCTCTTAAACGGAAGCAGTATGCAAAGCAGTATGAACGGCATTATGGATCTAAACCTGCTGCAGTCTTTTCATTATAGTGCCGTAATTTTTGGTGAACAACAAGAAAGAGGAGCGGGGCGTCAAAACTTAGGCCCCAGTATAGTATTGAAAAGCCCCATGCGCAAAGAGGCAAAAGCACTTTTGGGCTATAGTGGCCTCGGTACAAAAACGCTAGGTCTTAAGTGGGGAAATGGCAAAATTCAAGCCAGTGTTTTGTCTAGTCAGTCGCCCAACCGCATAAGTTTAAAACATTATGGACAAGACCGAATTTTGAGCAATACGGCCAGTGCTAATCACAGCGCTGTAGTTCAAGCCAATACTAAATGGCAAGAGTGGTCTTGGCATCCCTTGTTCAGGTTTCAATGGGCAGAAAGACAAATTCCATCCAGCTTAAACAGCAGTGACGATGGACTGCAAAAAGACATTAATTTCATGCTCAATAACCGCTGGCGCAGTCCTAGCTTTGGC
>JAHEKB010000088.1 GCA_024638525.1 Bacteroidota bacterium | reverse complement strand
CGCGGTGCTTGATTTGGTTCATGGCTGCGTAGAGCTTTATCTCCTCGCGCGAATAGGCCAAGAGTGGACGAATGATATAATCTCGTCGAGGTGGAATTCCACCAATCCCGGTCAAGCCTGATCCTCTGTAAAGATTAATCAAGAAAGTCTCCAAGTTGTCATCCTGGTGGTGCGCAGTGATTAGCTTGTGAAAGGCTTTTGCAGTGAATAATTCATCAAAATAGCTGTAGCGCAAATCCCGAGCAGCTTCTTGAATTCCAATACCACGACTCCCAGCATACTCCTCTGTTTCAAACGATTTACTGTAAATAGCCTGACAATACTTCAGTTCAGATGACAGCTCCTCCACATAGTCTTGATCTTCTTGACTTTCTTCACCTCTTAATTGGAAATTGCAGTGAACGAGAACAAAAGGTCTTTGCATTTGCTCTAAAATGAAACACATGACGGTAGAGTCCAATCCTCCACTACAAGCTACGGCCAAGAGGTCCTTTTCATCGAAAAGTTGATGTAACTCGTTGAATTCTTGTAATTTGTTGAGCACCTTTTCCTTTGAAACAAAGTAAACACAAACAATCAAAATATTTTTGCAGCTTGTTTAGGGTTCTCACATATCTAATTCTTTTGTTGCCATTGTCCGGCTTTGGTCAATCACAAATTGAGATCTTAGGCGCTGAGGAATTGGTTTATGATGCATCTATAGGCAAGTATCAGCGCTGTATCGGTAATGTGAAATTCAAACAGGATCAGGTTTATATGGACTGCGATAGTGCCTGGTTCTATGAAGAAATCAATCGAATAGAAGCGTTTGGAAACATTTATATCAGACAGAAAGATTCATTTGATCTAAGAGGTAATTATCTGGAGTACAATGGTGACCAACGCCTTGCCAAGGTTAAAGAGGATGTATTTCTTACAGACAATAAAATGGTTCTCCGTACTCAGGAACTGGAATATGATCTGAACAATAAGTCTGCCTACTACACAAATGGAGGAAATATCGAGAATGAAGAGGATAAGCTATCTTCAGCAATAGGTACGTATTACTCTCGCTCTAAGGAATTTCATTTCAGAAAAAACGTGAGATTAATAAACCCTGAGTATGAAATGCAGTCTGATACGCTGATCTATAACACAGCTAGCAAAATGGCCTATTTTCATGGCCCCACTTACATCTTCAGCGAGGAGAATACCATATTCTGCAACTACGGTTGGTATAATACGGAAAGCAATAAATCCCAATTCTCTAAAGGAGCTTATATAGAGGGAAAGGAGAACAAACTGCAAGCAGACAGCATGTTGTACGACCGGAATTCCGGCTATGGCGAGGCCTTTAGAAATATATGGTTGAGCGACACCATAGAAGACGTAGAAATATTTGGCGAATACGGCCAGTACTGGCGATTTGAGAAAAAAACCTTGATTACTGGCAGTCCAATAGCAGTAAAATTCTTGGATGGCGATGCGCTCTATTTAAAGTCAGACAGCATGATTGATCAAACCGACACCATCGGAAGACATTTGGAAGCTTTTCATGCCGTTCGTGTTTTCAAGACTGATCTGCAGGCCAAATCAGATTCCATGAGCTATAATTTCACAGACAGTACCATAAGGTTCTACAGCGACCCAATACTTTGGAATGACAGCAGTCAAATTACTGGAGATACCATCGTGGTTCTCAGGGGTGGGGATGGTTTCAAATCAATGAAGGCATTTAACAATGGCTTCATGATTGAAAAAGACATCAATGCAAAATATAATCAGGTAAAAGGGAAAACGATCAATGCACTATTAATAGGAGGTAAGATGGATCGAATATTGGTTGATGGAAATGGGCAGAGCGTCTACTACGCTTTGGATGACAGCAGCGCTAATTATTCTGGAGTTAATGATATTGTTTGTGGCAATATGGTGCTATATATGGACAGCTCATCTAAGGTAGACAACATCCACTTTTTAAGTCAGCCCAAAGCCACTTTTTATCCATTGGAGAAATTTCCCACAAGCAAGAGTCGCTTGGCAGGCTTTGCTTGGCGTTCATCTGAGCGACCTAAGAAAAGTGAGTTTAAATGAAAGGGTTAAATTTGCACTGATTTTGAGTACAAAAACACATCCTAAATTCAAGAACTCTGGCAATAAGTTCTACTTTGAACTTCGCCAGAATGTCGAAGAATATTTCAGATCTAATAAGCTGTCAAAATTTGGCGATCATCGATTAGTGATCAAGACAGTGATTCTATTATTGGCCTATTTTGGTTCATATGGTTTCATTCTATTTGCGGGTCTTCCTGCCTGGGTGGCATGGATACTTGCTGCAGTTATGGGCTTTGCCATTGCGGGAATAGGAATGGGGGTAATGCACGATGCCAATCACGGCTCTTATTCTAAATACAGATGGCTCAATAAAATATTGGGCAAAACGGCTGATTTACTTGGTGCGAGTTCAAGCAATTGGATCAACCAGCACAACAAACTCCATCACACATATACCAATATTTATGAACACGACGAGGATGTCAATGGAAAAGGCTTGTTCAGGTTTAGCCCAGATGCACCCTTGAAAAAGATTCATAGATATCAGCATATCTATTGGACTCTGATGTACGGATTGCTCACTTTGGGCTGGTACTTTGCAGACTTCAGTGCATATAAGAAGTATAGAAAATGGGGTCTAAATACCAAGCAAGGCAAAGCCAAGCGAAGAGAGTTGGCCGAGCTAATTGCATTTAAAGTATTTTTCTTGTTATACTTAATTGTCATTCCACTATTGGTAACAGACTACGCGTGGTGGCAAATACTTATAGGATTCTTAACTACGCACTACACTGCCGGATTGATTCTCAGCGTCGTGTTTCAGATGGCACATGTAGTAGATAAGTTTGATCTTGACCATCACGAACCATTCACTGGAGAAACCAAAGTTGAGTGGGCTGTTCACCAAATTCAAAACACCTTCAATTTTGCAACAAGAAATAAGTGGTTGACATGGTATGTTGGAGGCTTGAATTTTCAGATTGAGCATCACCTGTTTCCAACCATTAGTCATGTACACTATCCTCAGCTGTACAAGATCATCAAGTCGACTTCTCAGAAATATGGAGTTAACTATCAGGAATTCACCTCTTTCCGTGAAGCCTTTGTTTCTCATTTAGTATTCTTGAGAAAACTCGGTAGACCTCAATTGGCAATGGCCTAGTCCGCTGTACTTTTTTCCATTCACTAGCGTTCATAAGTAAGGCTTAGTTTCTTCTGATAATCAAGCCTTTAAACTCTAATTTGTAATTGGAATGTTTTTTGGGTGACCATAGATAGATGCGCAGATCTTTATTCATAGCCATAATGTGTTTGACCTTTGGGCCGCTTTTTGCGCCACCCGTGGTTTATGATATTCCAAGCTGGGCTGAGCGGACCATGGATTCCATGTCCATCAACCAAAGAATTGCGCAACTTTATATGATAGAAGTTCGCCCGACTTATGGGTCTGCTCATCTTGCCAAAGTTGAGCAGAGCATCAGTCAGCACCAAGTAGGAGGCGTCATATTCTTCAAAGGTGACCCTCTAAAGCAAGTACAACTCACCAATAGGTATCAATCTATTTCAAAAATCCCCTTGATGGTAGGAATTGATGGAGAATGGGGCTTGGCCATGCGTTTGTCCAACACGATTTCTTATCCGTATCAATTGGGCTTGGGTTCCATTCAAGACGATAATGTGATCTACGATATGGGAAAGGAGATAGGCCGTCAATGCAAAAGGATGGGCATACATGTGAATTTTGCTCCTGTCATTGATGTCAACAATAATCCCAACAACCCGGTGATCAACTACAGATCCTTCGGAGAAGATCCTATAAATGTTGGTAAGAAAGGCTGGGCCTATGCATTGGGAATGCAAGACATGGGAGTTATAGCGTGTGCAAAACACTTTCCAGGACACGGCGATACCGATGTGGATTCTCACAAAGACCTTCCCGTGATCAACCACAGTTTAGAAAGGTTGAATGCGGTAGAATTCAAACCCTTTAGATATTTGATTGACAGAGGCGTGCAATCTGTAATGACCGCGCATCTTTTCATCCCCGCAATTGACAGCAGACCAAGAACCGCAGTGAGTATTTCTGACAGGGCCATCAATGGCATATTGAGAACGGAAATGGGCTTTACCGGACTTTCGTTTACAGATGCCTTAAATATGCAAGGGGTTGCAAAGTATCATCCCAATGGGGAGTTGGAACTTAAAGCCCTTATGGCAGGTAATGATATACTGCTAGCACCGGGTGATATCCCAAAAGCCACAAAAGCTATTAAAGCTGCAATGGTCACAGGAATGATCAGTGAAAAGTACGTCTGGTCAAAAGTGTTAAAGATACTCACCTACAAGCAAGGACTTGGTTTAGATAGCAGCAGACAAATTGAATCTGCACATTTGCTGCAAGACTTAAATGGAACGTCAGCCAAACACATAGAGTACAAGCTTGTTGAGAAACAACTGTGCTTAGTGAAAGACGAGCTGGGGCAAATACCCATCAATAAAGAGCTTAAAAAGAAGGTGTTGAGCATTGCCATAGGCAATGAGACTAAATCCAACTTTCAGAGTGTACTTCAGAGATATACGTCAGTTAAAACTGTGCAGATCAGCAAGAATGCGAGCAGTGCTCAGATTCAACAGGTAGTAAACCAAGCTAAGGCCTACGATCTTGTCATTATTAGTCTCCACAATTTGAGTAAGTATCCACCAACATATGGTATAAGTTCACAAACCACGCGGATAGTTAATGAGTTGGGGAAACTGCCGTCTAGCATTTTGGTTGACTTTGGAAATCCGTATAACCTCAAATCGTTCACGGGACAGAAAGCGGTTTTAATGGCTTATGATGACAGAAAGGTAAACCATGAGAAAGCAGCACAAGCACTGTTTGGCATAATTGGAGTAGATGGTAAATTGCCTGTGAGCGTCAATGCGGAATTCAAGGTAAACAGTGGGGTCATTACAAGTCCTAAAGCAGCTTTGAACTACGGCAGGCCAGAAGAGGTTGGTATGTCTTCAAAGACTTTGGAAGAGATCAATCGCATTGCAGAAAGAGCAGTCAGAATCGGGGCAACACCAGGAGCGCAAATACTGGTAGCTAAATCGGGCAGGATAGTATACAGTAAAAGCTTTGGCAAGCATACCTATACCAACGGAGCTCAAGTGGAGAATGATCACTTATATGATCTTGCTTCCATTACCAAGGTTGCTGCTACAACGCTTTCCCTCATGAAATTGGTGGAGGACTCCATGATCTCATTGGATGATCATATGGCGAAGTACTTGCCTGAACTCCTGAATACCAATAAGGAATACTTGACCATAAGAATGGTCTTAGAGCACAAAGCAGGACTGAAGAGTTGGATTCCTTTTTATTACGAGACCATCAACGATAAATTGTTGTATGACTCGGTCTATTCCAATCATCCAACCGCATTACACAATACGTATTTAGGTAGTGGCCTTTATATGCTTGACGCTTACAAAGAGCAGATTTTCCGAAAGATATACGAATCTGAACTTGGCACTCGCGGCAAATACAAATACAGTGATTTAGGTATGATCCTGATGAAGGAATTGATAGAAAGGGTAACATCCATGCCTATGGATAGCTATGTAAGTGAGAATTTCTATACCCCTATGGGGCTGACACATCTAACCTATCTGCCACTAAACAAGTTTAGACCGGAGAAGGTTATTCCAACGGCAATGAGTCCGGACATGCGCAAAGGCCTTGTGCACGGGCATGTTCACGATCCGGCGGCGGCTATGCTTGGAGGCGTATCTGGCCATGCAGGGCTTTTTGGTAATGCTGAATCACTGGCCATATTGATGCAGATGTTGCTGAACGGTGGCGAATTGAACGGATTGAGGTACCTAAAAGAATCAACTATCCGTGAGTTTACTTCTAGACAATCCAGAGACTCAAGACGCGGTCTTGGATGGGATAAGCCTGAAACCAATAGAAGGTGGGTGAATCCAGCTTCTGACTACGCATCCAATCAGTGCTTTGGCCATACTGGATTTACTGGAACCATGGTATGGGCTGATCCCAAACATGAGCTCATTTATGTGTTTCTTTCTAATAGGGTTTATCCAAATCAGGAGAATAAAAAACTGATCAGGGAAGGTGTTCGAACGGAAATTATGGATGTGATTTATGAAAGTTTTCTCAGACCATAGGTCTTCGGCATTATTTTTGACTTTCTTAAAGTAATTAAAGACAATATGAAAAAGATTATACTAATATCCTTTATGTCCTTCTTCGCTGTTTCCTGCGGTGAATTAGGTAAAGTAATCTCTTCTGGGGATGTATTTGAGGTTCTAGATAGCGGGATATCTCAAGAAGAAGCCTCTAAAGGCTTAAAACAAGCCCTTGAATTTGGCGTGAACAATGGAACCTCCTTTCTAGGCAAACAAGATGGGTTCTTAAAAAACTTGGCTTACAAAGTATTGCTGCCGGATGAAGTAAAGCAAGCAGAGCAGGACATCAGGAGCATACCACTTGTAGGTTCAGTGGCAGGACAGCAAATAGACAAGCTGATCACCTCCATGAACCGCGGAGCTGAAAATGCCATGGCAGAGGCAAAGCCCATTTTCGTAAATGCGATCAAGGGCATGACCATTCAAGATGCCATCAATATTGTAACGGGAGGTGAAGGAGCTGCAACAGCTTACCTGCAAAGGGTGACTACAGCACAGCTAAAAGAAAAGTTCAGACCGGTTATCAAAACAGAGTTGGATAAATTAAATGTGAATGATCTATGGACGGATGTGTCTAGCTTCTATAACACCGTGAGCGGCAAACAAGTCACTACAGATCTCAACGATTATGTGACAGAAAGAGCGATGACAGCTCTGTTCACAGAAATCAAGAAGGAAGAAGATAAGATTAGAAAAGATCCAGTATCTAGGTCAACCGACCTACTGAAGAAGGTATTTGGCTATGCCGATTCACAAAAAGGCTAGACATAGGAACAATCATTGGCAAAAGCAATCTCTTTGGACGATTGCTTTTGTTGTTTTAGTTGGGCTTGGTGCCAGCTTACAACTTGGAAATGGAGAGTATTTTAACTTTAGCCTTCAAAGCCTGGCCTTGGTCTTTTGCTTCTATTTTATGCGCAAAACTTGGCGTCTTATTGCCACGGGATTGTACTTATTGGTAGGAGGATTTGGTCTAGCAGTATTTGCTGGCGGAGGCTCTGGATGGGAGTACTTGATTGGTCCATCTTTAGGATTCTTTATCGGGTTTCTTGCAGCGGGAATCCCGGAACCATGGGGCACTAGATGGAGCGACTTCTTTGCCTATTCGGCCCTTGTCCATTTGATTATCTTGTGCTTTGGCTTGACCAGTTTACTCTTCTATGGGTGGTCATATCAAGAGATAACGGGGCAAGGCATGGAATTGCTGCCCGGAGCCATTCTCAAATCGATAATTGCGGCCAGCGTAATATTGGCTTTTGATAGATTAGGCGTTAATCGCAGCAATACCGGGTAAGGTTTTGCCTTCAAAGAATTCCAGCAAAGCACCACCGCCAGTTGACACATAACTCACCGCATCCGTGAATCCAAACTTCTTTACAGCCGCGCTGGAGTCACCACCACCAATCAGTGAAAACGCTCCTGATCCAGTGGCATCTGCCACTGCTTGAGCTACGGCCTTGGTTCCTCGTTCAAAACTGCTCATTTCAAACACGCCCATGGGTCCATTCCACAATATGGTCTTTGACTGCAGTAAGACCTCTCTAAACTCTTCAATGGCCCTGGGACCAATGTCCAGCCCCATCCATCCTGCACCGATCTTATCGCTATCGGCTGTACTAGACTCGGCTTCATTGCTGAACTGATCTGCGATGACAGAATCTATAGGCAGGTGTATGGAGACACCTTTACTCTTTGCTTCGTCCATTATGAATCTGCATGTTTCAACCCTGTCTTCTTCAAATAGAGAATTGCCGATACTTCCCCCTGCTGCCTTCTTAAATGTGTAAGCCATTCCGCCTCCGATGATGATGTGATCCGCGACATTCAAGAGATTCTCTATAATCAAGATCTTATCACTCACCTTGGCACCGCCAACTATAGCAGTGAATGGTCTTGCGGGTTCGCTCATTAATTTTTGAGCGTTGGCGACTTCCTTTGCCATCAAGTATCCGAAACATTTTGACTCGAAGAACT
>JAHEKB010000087.1 GCA_024638525.1 Bacteroidota bacterium | reverse complement strand
TTGATTCTGCAACGGCTAAACCAAGTGGCCGAAATGAAGAGCATGCTAGAAGAAAGCAGTGTTCAGCTAAGGTTTGATATAGATCTCTATATAGACAAAAAAAAAGCGCGTGCTGCTGGCTTTTTCTTTGAACAGGAAGAATTCGTACAGCTGCTTGATGCGTTGCAAAGCATAGCTACGGCCAGAGATTCTCTGTTGAATAAGGTCAAATATCAAGGTCTTATTGATTTGGTGAGCGAATTGATGGATCCGCAAAAATTGCTTTCTGCCCTGCAAAAGAAACTCAAGTCGGATGGCGAATTGAAAGACAATGCCAGCCCGGCTTTGGAAAAACTGAACGCTTCTATCAGAAGTGCAGAAAACGCCCTTCAAAAACATTCCAGAAGGTTATTCACAGAATTTAAAGAAGCGGGATATTTAGCAGATACAGAGCTTAGTATTAAAAACGGTCGTATGGTGATGCCTGTACTGGCAGAACACAAGCGGAAGGTAGAGGGATTGCTGTTGGATCAGTCCAGCACCGGAAAAGTTAGCTATATAGAGCCTTTGACCATGGTTCAGATGAACAATGAACTCGCTGAGCTTCACATTTCTAGGAATCAAGAAATCATAAAGATTCTACGCGCTCTCACTAAAATGTTCTTGCCAGAATTGAACGAACTGGAAAGAAGTCTTCATCAGTTAGCCGTATTGGATCTGATAAGAGCTAAAGCCTTGCTAGCTATGCAAATGAAGGCGTCCAATTTGAAATTGAGTAAAAAGAAACACCTCCTGATCAATGCCAGGCATCCACTTTTGTACCTCAAGCATCTCGAAGATTCAGAATCTGTAGTACCACTGGACATTGAGCTTCACCAGGACCAAAGACTGATTGTTATATCCGGGCCTAATGCTGGAGGGAAATCCGTTGCGCTCAAAACCGTTGGAATACTTCAAATGATGATGCAGTCTGGCTTTCTAGTTCCCGCTGATCCGGAAACTGAGATGATGATCTTTGAAAAGCTCTTTATAGATATAGGGGATGATCAAAGCATAGAATCTGATCTCAGTACCTATAGTTCTCACCTCAAAACAGCAAAGCATATAGTAAATCACTGCGATCAGAATAGTTTAGTGCTCATGGACGAGATTGGAACAGGTACCGATCCAACCTTTGGTGCACCCATTGCTCAAGCTGTTGTTGAAGAAATTCATGACCGCGGGGCCTATGGTGTCATCACTACTCATTTCAGCAATATAAAGAATACAGCAAGGTCGTTAAAGCATGCTGTAAATGCCGCCATGCTCTTTGACACGGAAAAACTGGAACCCAAGTATCAGTTGGTGATAGGAGAAGCAGGGAGCTCGTTTTCATTTGAAGTAGCCAGAAATATTGGGCTGAACAGGAAGTTGATCAAAAGAGCCAAAGCCATGACAGATACGCGGCAGTACGATTTAGATCAGCTTTTGGCTGAAGTTCAGCAACAAAAGGATAAGTTGAGCAAGGAACTAAATGAATTGCAGCAAAGCAGAGAAGATGCCCAACACTTCAAAACCGAATACAGCAATCTGAAAGATGCGCTGGACAAAGAGCGGGAATCTATACTCCGTAAAGCCAAAAAAGAGGCCGAGGCGCTCATTGTCAATTCCAATAAGGAAATAGAGGCGACCATACGTGAAATTAAGGAGAGTGGGGCGGACAGATTGAGGACTTCTAAACAGAGAAAGAAACTACAAGCTCAAAAGGAAAAGTTAAAAGATGTAAAAAAAGCAATCCCCAAACAATTTAAAGTGGGTGATCAGGTAAGGCTTTTGAATACGGGGGCAGTAGGAGAGATTGTCGCTATTGATAGAAAGGATGTGGAATTGCGGGTGAATGCCATTAAAACCAGAACCAAGTTGAATAATTTGGAATTGGTGAGTAGCCCAGTGGCTAAAACAAAAACCACTGTCAGAAAAGTGCGGCCCCTTGAGCTAGAGAGTATTTCTTATGAATTGGATGTTCGAGGCATGAGAACCTATGATGCCATCAAAGAAGTGGATCAGTGGTTGGATAAGGCCGTGGTTCAAGGAATTTCTAAGCTCAGGTTAATTCATGGCAAAGGCTACGGAATCTTGCGCAAGGAGCTCAAGAAGCATTTAGAAGGCTATGATATGGTTAAGTCCATTAAACACGAAAGCGTTCAACAAGGCGGTGATGGAGTAAGTATTATTGAATTGAGCTAATGCCGCTATTACCCATTCTAATTCTCGGATTTCTCATTCAGCTGTTTCCATATGTCCGCAGATTTTTACCTCAGCGCGATGAAGACTGGTTGTTCGAAATAACAAAAAAACACCAGAACCTATTTCTGTTATCTCAGTCAGTATTAGAAGAGCACAATCCCTATTATCGTCAGCTTAGTGCTGCCGGAAAAAGACGCTTCATTAAGCGCTTAATGTATTTGATCTTGAATAAAACTTTGCTCGGATATCACGATATGAAGCTGAATGTTAGCCAAGCAATTTTGATTTTATCTGCCCAGGTTCAACTCACATTTGGAATGAAAAAGTTCTCATTGCCACACTTTAAAAAGATCCTGGTTTATCCCGATATTTTTTATTCAAATTACCTCAAGGCAGATGTAAAGGGTTTGACCAGCGGTTTGGGTTATGTCAACTTGAGCTGGAAGCACAGTCTGAAGGGTTACGAGGATTATCGGGATAACCGCAATCTATTGTTGCATGAATTCGCACATGCGCTTATCATTCAACTGGCTAAACAAAAGGACAATGACTATAGTATAGAGCGAAGTTTTGCCAAATACGGCGATAAAGCAGTTGCTATATTTGAAAGATTAAAGAATGTGGAAGGTGGACATCCCTATTTGAGAGATTATGGAATGCAGAATAAGCATGAGTTTTTTGCCGTCTGTGTAGAACACTTTTTTGAGAGCCCATTGCAATTTCAACATGAACTGCCTCAGCTTTATGCCTTGTACTGCAAACTCTTAGGTCAAGATCCCGCCAACCTGAGTAACGATTATAAATATTCATGATCAATCCATTTAAACCCGGAGACGAACAGTCATTTAGCAAAACCGTCAAAGAGGATGAGTTGGCTCATTTTGAAACTGATGTGGTGCATGATTTTTATGCCACATTTGCCTTAGCGCGAGATGCAGAATGGTCCAGTCGCCTTTTTGTATTAGAAATGAAAGAAGGGGACGAAGAAGGCATTGGAACCTATGTCAATATTGAGCATCATGCCCCAGCCTTATTGGGCGAATGTGTCAAATTCACGGCCATACTGACTGAAGTTCATCAGAACAATGTCTATTGTACCTTTGAGGCCAAAGTTGGAGATCGCTTGATCGCGAGCGGGTCTACTGGTCAGAAAGTGCTGAAAAAGAGTAAGTTGACAGAGATAAAAGATAGATTGAATGGCTAAGAAAAAACAAGCTGGGACCATAGCTCGAAACAAAAAGGCAAGTTTTGATTACGCCTTGGAAGATCGCTTTACAGCCGGGCTTGTTTTGACTGGGCCAGAAATTAAATCCATTCGATCGGGAAATGTGCGGATTAATGAAGCCTATTGTTTTTTTGATGAAGAGGTGCTAAAGATCAAGGGCATGTATATCGGTGAATTCAAGAATGCCGGATATGCCGAGCAGGATCCACATCGAGTTAAACTGCTGCTACTCAATAAAAATGAGCTTAAAAAGATTCAGAGCAGAATAAATGAGAAAGGCTATTCACTAGTCCCCACGGCTTTATTCATCTCTGACAAGGGCTATGCCAAGCTGGAACTGGCTTTGGGCAAAGGCAAAAAGCATTTTGACAAACGCGAAAGCCTAAAGTCTAAAGATATAGACAGAGAAATTAGGGAGTACTAGTTTAAGGATTGGTTTCTACGCTGATTAAACTATTTAAATCAAGGCCTGGAGGCAAGCCTTGAGGAAATCGTGCAAATTGATACAACTCATCCATTCTCAGGTTCTTCTGAGTATATTGAACAGATTTTCTAGCACTAATTGTAGCCGTTATGGATGTGATTAAACCAGCTGTACCGGTATATGCAGCCATTAAACCTGATGGTATAGCAGCGGCCAAAGACAAAGGAATACTCCATGCATAATTCTTAGGTTTGGCATAGGTCAGCTTATACTTATAGACTTGGTCGGTTGCCACAGAATCAATAGAGTACTCACCAAGAACATAGATTTTGTTGTCCTCTACGGCCAAGAGTTCTCCTACAATGATGTAATCTAACTCGCTGTAAATTTTTATATGCGCTCCATAAGGAGATACGCCCACATCTTCTTGTTTGGGCATGTAATGCGGAGATCCGCAAGATGTCATGAAGACCAAAAGGATAAGTATTGCATTTAGACTTTTAATCATAGCTGAAAATTTGATTTTTGATTCGGGAATTCCAGAACTGACTTTCCATGATCTCTTCATAATTTTTGAATGACATTGCCTCATTTCTCAGATATGCTTTTGGCCTATAGTTCAATTGGATCAATTTACTGAGATTCTCTTCATCTAACCACTCTTTCCTCAACCACTCCAGATAGTATCCCTTAGATGAGAGAAAGAGCTGATGCCCACCTTGTGGCAGCTTAAAATGGATGGTATATGATTCACCAGGGTAGGTAGTAAGTGCAGCACCACCAGGCTCCAATAGCCTTAAAGCAACTGAATCATTGGTGTTGTTTTTATAGACCGAGGAGGCTGAAAGAACTAAAGGTTCTACTTTTCTTTCAATGGATGCAATTTGCACGTGGTCCAGTCTCCATAAACCCTTACTCATAACCAGCTTTATGCGTGTATTTGATTCTTGGTATGGAAGAGGTACAAATTGACGATTAATTGCTATTGGCCCCGTTTCGCTTACAGATCCGGCTGGTATCCAATCTTGAATCTCTTCAGACCATTGATATATATCAATACCACCCAATTCCTTTTCAACACCATTTTTAAGCCTTTTTAAATAGCTAGAATCGGTTTGCATTAAAGCAAAATAATCAGAAGCTTGATGCCCCATATAGCCTATAAAGCTGTAAAAAAGGTAAGTAGACATTAGTGAATGTCTAAAACTGATATCAAGGCCAATCTCACCACTTTCAGAATTGTTAAATTCTAAAAACACCTCTTCTTTACGTGCGAGATAATTGGAATCAGAGAGACTCATTCGTTCTACTTTGTCAAGCGAGGATAATTCGGCTAGAATATCGCCTTCTTCAGCACGGGCTAGAATTGGAGTAAATGTGGTGTCGCAGATGTAGAACTGATCATCTGAACCGTGCAAGACAGTCTGATTTTTAAGTGAAGGAATAGCTAGCAATTCTACTTCTCGCACTACATGTGTTTCTAAGGCCTCATTCTTCATTGTTATTTCAAAATCAGTTGAGGATTCCCAATAGTTCAGATCATCAATATCTCGATATTCTTCACACGGTAGAATAGCACTGCTAAATCCTTCAGCATCCGAGTGATGTAAATCTAATTCAGGATGGATATAGAATGTGGGGCAGGATCCCCAGCAAGCTTTTGGATCCGCTATACAGTATATAGCCATTCCAATATCTAGTGCTCCAATAAGGGTAAGGGCACCAATACGAGTTCTTTCGGTTTCACCTAGCTCCTTGTTTGTTTCAAAGAGGACTACGCTATCAATGTCTACATCTTGATAGCCTACTTCTACTAGCCTCCTTTGTGCGTCATAACGCTCACCATATCCTGAAATGCAATTCCCAGAGCTATCTATGAACCAATCTTTTCCTAGTATAATAACCTCGCCATTTTCAAAATGCACTTTTAGGTAAATAGGTACTGTATCTTGCTCTATTTCATATATTAATTCGTGGGCTGTATAGTACTGACCACGGATATGACGTGTTTGGCAAGCTGACCACATCAGAGCTATTAACATAAGAACCGCTAGCTTTTTTTCCATTTCTTCATTTTCATTAATCCGTATTTAAAACCTAACTCAAATGATATCATGGGTGAATAGACGGGATAATCTATAGGAAGATGAGTATATGCAACATCAAGACAGATACTGTGCTTAGGAGTAATATAAAAGTCAAATCCCAATGCACCTTTAATGGTGAATGAGCTGTTGTTATAATCACTTTGCGATGTATCTCCTGAAAAACCTATATATCTAGTCTCTAGTTCATTACTGTACATATAACCAGGACCAGCTTGCAACCTTACAATTACATTTTTAAGTTGTATGAACCCTCCATAAAGCAAGTTAATTCCTATTGATTGATACTTGTTTAAGTAGACATCTTCATCAAGATAGTAACCATATTCAACTTCACCGTTTAAAGCAGAGGCATCTAAGCTGAATAGATGATTTCCATATGCTAAACCGGCACTTACTCCAAAGTTTATCTTGTCAAAGCTAAAATCTGGATGTACACTTACATTGTGAATGCCTACACGCCCTTGTAACCACTTGCCATTAGGTTGGTGGCGAGATTGTCCATGGGCAAAACCACATGCCAAGGCCAAGAACCAAGTAAAGACGAGCTTGCGCATTTGGCTAAGTTACAGCTGGAGCAAAATATTGTTTAAGATTTTGCTCAGTAAGGCATATGATATTAATCTTTAGTGGCCTTTCATGATTGCCTTGTATTCTGCCTCATTACGGATTGGTTCCAAATCTGGATCACGTTTGATATACTCATAGAATTCATATCCCTTTTCAATGGCTGCCTTGAGGTATTCAATGGCTTGGTCAATTTCATTCAATGTGGAATAAAAACAAGCTGCATTATATAACATAACGGCATCACTTGATGCCCACGACCGGATTACCTCGCTTCATACTTGAGCTTCGGTTTTCCAGTCTTGCCGTGAAGGGAATCAAAGCCTTGCCCGCCTTCGGCGTTCATCGGGCTTTTTTACACCTTCCCTTCACTCAAACTGCGTTTGGCTCAGGAAGCCATAAAAAAGCCCTGCAACCGCGTTGCAAGGCTTTAATCATCAAGTGCCCACGACTGGATTCGAACCAGCACACCACTTAAGGCACCACCCCCTCAAGGTGGCGTGTCTACCAATTTCACCACATGGGCTGCTAATACTAAATACGGCTGCAAAGATATCCAATTCAATATGAACAGAACAAGAATCTGTACTCATAATTCATTGTGCTTTTGAACTTAGAAAGACGGTCTTAAACGACAAACAGTACAGCTTTATCAAAGCCTTAAATCAAGCAAGGCAATTCCCCATTCAATAGTTTATTTTCGCAGGCTAATTCTATGGGAACAGTAGTAATGATTGGGCAGTTGATCTTGGCTTTGGCCATATTGGTATCGCTGCACGAATGGGGGCATTATATCGCGGCAAGAAGTTTCGGTATTCGGGTAGAGAAGTTCTTTATCTTTTTTGATGCCTGGGGAATCAAACTCTTTAGCAAAAAGATCAACGATACAGAATGGGGGATAGGATGGCTGCCTTTGGGCGGTTATGTCAAGATCGCCGGCATGATTGATGAAAGCTTGGACAAAGAGCAATTGAAATCCGAGCCCAAAGACGACGAATTCAGGGGTAAACCTGCGTGGCAACGGCTTATTGTTATGCTCGGAGGGGTTACGGTCAACTTTATTTTGGGAATCTTAATATTTTCCTTAATGCTGTTTTACTACGGTGATCAATTCTTACCTAATCAAGCAGTAGTGCAAGGAAACGGTATTATGGTCAGTGAGTTTGGACAGCAGGCTGGATTTAAAAATGGGGATAAAGTACTAAAAGTCAATGGTCAAGAAGTGCTTAAATTCAGAGACCTCCGCGATCCGGCCTACCTTTTATCGGATGACCTGAGCTATGCTATAGAGCGCGGTGGCGAAAGCATGGAGATTCCCGTGGCGGACAGCATTAAAAAGAAACTTTTAGAGAGTAAGGGCCAGTCCCTTTTTGATATTCGATTCAAGCCATATGTGGGGCAGGTGGTCAAAAAAAGCAATGCTGATAAAGCTGGGCTAAAGGTCAAAGACAGGGTTATTTCTATAGCAGATAAGGAGATTCAATTCTTTGATGAGCTCAAATCCGCACTGGATGAGCATAAGAAAGAAGAAGTAGACATGGTGGTAGAGCGGGATGGAGCAGCGGCAGGATGCGGTTCATGGCGCCGTACTGTCCCTCGCCGTGGATGGTACGGCGCAGCAGGCGGTACTGAAGCCACCAGCCCAGCGCGCCGACGCTGTTGAAGTAGCGCATGCGCAG
>JAHEKB010000086.1:6360-8263 GCA_024638525.1 Bacteroidota bacterium | reverse complement strand
CGGAGATCAAAAAACTCAAAACAAATACCGTTCTTTTCATGATGTATGAAATTCAAACTTAGTACCAATATTTTTACAAGCCTTGCTGCATATTGGTGCCAAAGGCCATCGAAATGCATATTTCATCCTTAATTACAACTGATTGCTTTCATGGTTCAGCATTCAATCCCTAGCTTTGCAGGCTTGAAATCAGCACTTTCTCATCCAATATTCAAACACGTACAAGAAGAGTCTGAAAGACTTGGGCAGCAAAGCTTTGTCGTGGGGGGATATGTGCGCGATGTGCTGCTGAACAGAAATTCTAAAGATGTAGACTTTCTAACCCTTGGTAGCGGTATAGCTCTCGCTCAAGCCGTGCATGCTAAATTGGGCGAAGGCCATCTAAGCGTATTTAAGAATTTCGGGACAGCGCAAATCAAGACCCAAGACTGGGAGTTTGAATTTGTCGGAGCCAGAAAAGAATCATACCGGCGAGACAGCCGCAAACCTGCAGTGGAAGACGGAAACTTTGAACAAGACATTGATCGAAGGGATTTTACCATCAATACTATGGCCATTGACTTAAGCCAAGAAGCATGGGGTAGTCTGATCGATCGATACAATGGGCAATCAGACCTAAAGCAAGGAATCATCAGAACACCTTTAGACCCTGAAACCACATTTGACGATGACCCATTGAGAATGATGAGAGCGGCTCGGTTTGCCTGTCAATTGAACTTTGAAATTGAGTCAAAAACATTTGAGGCCATGAAGAAATTTGCCAGTAGATTGAGCATAGTTTCTCAGGAAAGGGTTACAGATGAATTGCAGAAAATAATGATGGCTGTTGCCCCCTCAGTTGGTTTTAAGATTCTATTCACCACTAATTTGCTTCATCAATTCTTCCCAGATCTCGCCGCCATGCAAGGCGTTGAAGTAATCAAAGGACATGCACATAAAGACAACTTCTACCACACACTGGAAGTTCTGGATAAGACAGCAGCGAAAAGCGATAATTTGTGGCTGCGTTGGGCGGCCCTTATGCATGATATAGCCAAGCCTCCAACCAAGCGCTATATAGAAGGAGAAGGATGGACTTTTCACGGACATGAGGATAAGGGAGCGAGAATGGTGGTTGGTATATTCAAAAGACTAAAACTCCCCCTGAATGACAAGATGAAATACGTGGCTAAGCTAGTCAGGCTTCACCTCAGGCCTATCGCCTTAACCAAAGAAGAGATCTCTGACTCTGCAGTGCGCAGATTGATTTTTGAAGCGGGAGATGATCTGGACGACCTGATGACGCTATGCACTTGCGACATAACCACCAAGAACAAAGAAAAGGAGCGAAGATTCCAGGATAATTTGGCACAGGTTCAACTCAGAATAGAAGAAGTTGAAGAAAGAGATAAGATCAGAAATTGGCAACCTCCCATAGACGGAAATCAAATCATGAGTATTTTTGGCATTGGAGCAGGAAGAGAGATAGGACTCATCAAGGCCGCTCTTAAAGATGCGATTCTAGACGGAGACATAGCTAACAACTATGAAGAAGCACTCCGTTTTGTATTGGCAAAAGGCGAGAGTATGGGACTAAGCAAAAAAAACAATGAGTAAAATAATATTTAGATATAGACTGACATTTGACGATGTCGATGATGTTGAAAGAATCTTGGACGTTAGCGGAAAGAATACGTTTAGAGAATTTCACTACGCAATTCAAGATGCCATCAGTTTTGACAGAATAAAGATAGCCTCCTTTTATAAAGCCAACGACTACTGGCATGCAGGAGAAGAATTCTGCACGGATCCCAAGCCCAATGCCAAGGCAGCAGGCGCGTCGGAATTGGCAAAGCAAATAGACGACCCCTACCAGAAGTTCATATACATCTATGACGAAGGAGGTGGAAATTGGCACATGAGG
>JAHEKB010000086.1:0-6350 GCA_024638525.1 Bacteroidota bacterium | reverse complement strand
AAAGCTGGGCAAAGAAGAAGATGGTGTGAGCTATCCCAATTTGGTCAAAAGCATAGGGGCATCACCAAAGCAGTATGTGGATCCCAAAAGTCTGATCTCCGACCCAGCTGCAAAACTCTTCAAAGAAGCCGATAATCTGATCAAAGACCTTGGAACACTGATGGCGGCAGATGAAGTAGAAGATGAGGATGACCAGGATGAAGAAGAGAAGGACGACGACAAAGAAGACTTCTATGGATCTGAAGTAGATGAATCAGAAATCAACTGAGCAGAGTAAACTACTGGTTATAGGCGGTCCAACGGGAGTGGGCAAGACCTCCTTAAGTATAGCTCTTGCCAACCATTATTCTGCAGAAATCTTTTCAGCGGATTCAAGACAATTGTATAAAGAGCTTCGGATCGGTGTTGCCAGACCCACCGAAGCGGAACTATTGGCAGTCAAACACCACTTCATCGCTTCTCATTCCATTGATGAACCCCTAAATGCAGGAAGCTACGCCTCTGAAGCCTTAGCCGCCTTGAATGAATACTTCGATCATACAAAGCTAGCCGTGCTGTGCGGTGGAACGGGACTATACATTAAATCTCTTTGCGAGGGGTTGGATATTCTACCCAGAGCAAATGATCAATTGAGATCAGAACTAAAATCGATCTATCACGAGCGCGGAATCACGGCATTGCAAGCCAGGTATGAATCTTCCAAATCAGAACGCGATGTGGACCTGAACAATCCTCAAAGGCTTATGAGAGCAATAGAAATAGCCGAAAGTCAAACAGCAGATGTACCCGAGAAAGAACAGAGAAATTTTAATGTGCAGTATTTCTACTTGGACATGAACAGGGAGCGTCTTTACAAAAGAATTAATCAAAGAGTGGACTTGATGATGGAGCATGGACTTCTCAAAGAGGTTAAATCCCTAGTGGGAAAATCTGAGCTAAAGGTTCTCCAGACCGTTGGATACTCCGAATTGTTCGACCATCTGAATGGTGTATATACTTTGAATCAAGCAGTTGAAAAGATCAAACAACACAGCAGAAATTACGCCAAGCGCCAAATTACATGGTTCAAGAATCAACAGTATAAAAAGATAGATCTCGAGCAGGACAATCCCCTTGAGGCATTGATCAAATCAATTGACGCTGATCAACTCAATATCGAAGATTAGTACTTCATCTACCCCAATGACGGAAAAAGGCGGCGGGTTCTTACCATAGGCTAATTCGGAGGGAATTAGTAACTTTCCCTTGCCTCCTTCTTTGAACAGTGGTATACCCAATTGCCAACCCACAATTACCCGATCTAAGGGGAATGTTGAAGGTTCGCCTCGGTCATAGGATGAATCGAATTTGTCGTCATCAAGCGTATAACCTAAATAATGGACCGTTACCTCATCTTCTATGCTCGGACGTAACCCATCGCCATCTTTGTCAATGATGTAGTAGAGGCCGTCTTCAGTTTTTTCAGCACTCAGGTCATTCTTTTCCAAGTATTTCTCAATTTTCTTGCTGTCCTTTTCTAACTGATCCTTGCTACATGCTGCGAACATTATAGCCAAAGTAACTATCCATATTATTTTTTTCATTTCAGAATTCAATGGGTTTCTCATCGAGTTTTTGTTCCCATTTTCTGCGTCCAAAAGTAAAGTTTATTCCTGTTCGCACTCCAATATTCTTGATACTTGCCGTGGCATTGCCAATCAAATTATCGCTAACCATATAATATTGAAAACTGCCTCCATTGATACTCAATCCAAGGCCCAGATTGTATAGGTTATCCTTCATGATGCTATAACTCACACTCAAGCCCAAAATTTTCTTGATCCTGCTATTGAATGAAAGGGTCATGGCTGGATAGAGTTTTCTGTTGTAGAAACTACCGTAAAATAAAACACCTAGACCGTGATTCTTACTTAGTTTGTAATCCCCGCCAATGTAAAATTCACTCATAAGTCCGGTTCTAAAACTTCGGCTGCTCGAATCCAGTCCAAAAATCTCTGCAAGGCTGTCAGTCAATTCCGCTAAGCCCTCTTCAATGGTATTTGAGTCCTGAAAATATTCTTTGAGGTCAAGTCCTCTGAACTCAAACTCCGCATTGGGGTTGGAAGATTGATAGTTATTTACATTTTCCTTCCAATTGATGAATCCCAAATCCAACAAACTGGCACTCACGGTAAATCTAGTACTGACATCATAAGAAATACCCAAGTCCAATCCCAATCCATGATTGTTGGCACCGTAAATCCAGTTTTTAGAGTCCGGATGGTCATTGCTGTCCAATGAAAATACGGAACTAGCTAGATTAACTTCAAGGTCTGAGGTCACTAGATAAGTAAAGTCGTCTTCAGCGGTGGTGAAGCTCATATCACCGCGTTTTGTATTGATTAAATTAAGGCCGTATAGATATTTGGCGCGCCCGCCAATTCTCAACCTGTTGTCCATAAGAGAATGCTGAATTCCAAGGGCGTATTCTCGGCTGTGTATGAGGTCAATTCCCGGATCAAACTCAAAGGTTTGGCCCAAGTTATTTCCCCCATTGCCTTCAAAGATTAACTCAAATAAATCCGTGGGTACATCTACCCTGGTCTTCACCTTATCACTTACATTGAAGGTCCAATAGGTTTGCCCGACCCTAAACCCAAAATGCAGTATGTCCAGACTAATATTTGCATTCACATAAAGATCTTTATTAAAGATTTTGTATAGTTTATCTACTTCTAGATTGAAGGAATCACTTCCCTCAATAGGTGATAATGCGTCGTTCAAGTTTTTCAGCGCCAAACCATTCGAACTAATGTTGGGGTTCACCGAAGACAGTCCTGGAAAACCAATAAAGAATCGCGAATCTGATACATGAGCTGGGTTGGCATAGGTCACTTGAGGCAAACTCTGCATGTGATACAGGGTGAGATTGCTTTGTGCGTTCATCGAAAATATGCTCAAGCACATTGCTGTAGTAAGAATCAGATTTTTCATAGCTCCTCCTCCACTTCCAATTTTGCCTGTATCCCAAATTGAATCAACAAGTGATAATCTTCAAAAAACTTCACATCGGGTTGAAACCCTCCCTGATCAATGGTGTTGAAATATGCGACATACCTCAATCGGTTGGCTTGTTTCAATAACTGAATGCGGTCTTGGTCAAATTCAATATCCTTGGTCAAAGGGTGAACCATGGTGGTTCTTCCATTTTGATCAATTTCTGATGATGCCAATATGATGGGATCCGCATAGAAAAGTGAATCCAGTATCTGCCCACTCACGGAATCCTCCATATACACTTGCAAGGCAACATCAATTGGAAATCCATTTTCTGAGTGAAGGCGCATCAAAGCCGATGCTATGAATTCATCAAATTCATTGTCCAAATTTATGGCAGCAGAAGACTCTAAACTATAATCCTTGGCTGTTCCATGAAGCGGAAAATCCAATTCTACATCACACTGCAGAACAGAAGTATCCAGTACCCACACCCTGTCTTGCTGATTTAATGGATTGGTAAATATTCCGTACTCATAGACATTGGTATATGGCTTATTGTCAATATAGCTTGCCAGGTTTGAGTTGTTTCTATCCAAACTCAAACTATCTCTATAAGCTCCTCCTCTGTAGGGAGCGGCGAAAAAATCAAACTGATTTGGGTAACCCAGCAGGTCAATTGCATTTCCGTTCTGGTGAACACCTCTAAACTCGTTTAAGTAAACCCGCAATGAGGTGCCCAAACTATTGATAAACTTTAGATGAATCTTCGGATCGACTAAGGTGAAACTTCCACCTTCGTTGTTCTTGAAAATGTCAATGTATAAAGAATCATTTCCATTCGAGAGATTGGCATTTGGCAGGTAGCCCTTGAGCAGGCTGAACTCCATATTACTCAAAAGGAGACCAAAGTTAACATATTCACCAGCTGAAATTGGATTGCCATTCACCCTACTCACGGTCACATCAAATTGAATCACCAATTGAGAATGACCGTTGGAGCCTCTGCTCAAGTCAATAGCAGAAGATCCTATATTCCGGTCATTGCTAGCGGTATTTGGACTAGTACCGCTGTAATTAGCCGTGACGGAATTTCGCATATTTTGACCATTTTGTTCTGTGTGGAGAATGGTCAAATCCGCCTGAATATGGTGCTGTATGTCTGTGCTGAGTTGCAAATTCCAATTCCCGGCTTTTAAGAGAAGGGAATCCAACTCATTGCCTCCCATTCCAAAGTCCAATTCTCTAATAATTTGAAAAGTCAGACTGCCCGTAGCATCCAAAGCTGCGGCTTGGGTGGCGCTTAAGGTGTAGGCCTCGTTCAATGTTTGATTGTTCAGCGTGAAGGCATCTTCAGCCTTCAAACTGAATAGCGTGCTTTCATAAATGAGGGTAATAGAACCGTCATTCTCTGTTCGACTTCTGGCATACTGATCGGTTACCTCTACAACATCATCCATACCTAAGGACGAGTACACTAGAGGAATCGCAATCTCCGGACTCCATGAAACAGACTTGGTCTTAGATGCCTTCTGGGCAAGGTCTGAAACATCACGGATGCAGGAACTCAGCAGAAGTGCTATGATCCATGGCAATAATTTCATTTCTAGTAGATTTGAAACAAAGGTACGATGAAAAAGAAGAAATATTATAATTGGATGGCCGCTGGAGCTCTTGTATGTGCCCTTTACGTAGCTTTTGGCGCCTTTGGAGCGCACGGACTGAAAGGGCAGATTTCCACGGCTGATCTCGAGACATTCCAAACTGCTCTGAGATATATGTCTTTCCACGGCATCGCACTGGTATTAGTCAACTTCATAGCTTTGAGACTAAATAAAAAGGTTCTAGCAGTGAATTATTCCTTTCTTTTTGGTTTGTTGTTTTTTTGTCTTTCATTAATGATACACGCAACAAAATCTTTACTCGGATTTGACTTAAACGTATTCGCCATGCTAGCACCATTGGGCGGACTTTGCTTTATTTTAGGGTGGATATTACTGACTATAAGTATTTTAAAGAAATGAAACAATTGCTTCTGATGCGCCACGCCAAGTCTTCCTGGGACAATGCATACCTAGCAGACCACGAAAGACCGCTCAATGCCAGAGGCAAGCGCGATGCCCCACTTATGGGGCTGATTATCAAAGAAAAAGATTGGATTCCACATCATGTTTTCAGTTCTGATTCTAAGCGAACTGCTGAGACCATAGAGGGATTACAGGATAACTTGGCAGATTTAAACTTCAGCTTACACCCCGAGCTTTATCATGCCAGTGCAGAAAGCATATTAGAACATATTAGATTGTGCAGTCTGGAAACGGACCGCGTAATGATCTTAGCACATAATCCTGGCATAACCAATGCCGTGCACCTCTTGACTTCTGAACGTCTGGAAAACGTACCTACAGCTGGATTAGTAATGATTGAGTTTGAAGTTGACAACTGGAAAGACGTCACCAAAGGCAAATTAAGAGCCTTTATCTATCCCAAAATGTTTATTTGACTTGATAGAGGGATGATTTCCCATTAATAGTGATCTCCACCAAGGCATCGCACGCTTGATCTCCATAAACATCGTAATTGACTGAAATGGAAGATGCATTGTAATTCTCAGTGATATTCAAAACACCTGTTATAATATTCCTGATACATCCAGCTTGATAATCCTTCTTGAGGCTTTCCTCTATGCTGGCAGTAAACTTATTTCCATCATTATCTTGAATTTGATAATTGCCGTCGACCTTTATTTCGTCATCGTATATGCCAATGCCGTTGTCCTCAGTTTTTACCACGGTATTATTGCATTCAAAAGACATGGCTCCAAACTCTTCAGACTCTAACACTAAATCGTTAGACTCAAGAAATAATGAGTTATCACCCAACTTTTCCAATTCCAATTCTCCGGTAAACTGAGTCATTGTATTGCCGTTTCCGCTGTAGAATGGTGTGCTCTCATCAAAGTGGATAACAAGACGAGCGTCTTGCTCACTGTATTTCTTGTCCAAACTGAGAATGATCATACCTGCTCTGTATTTATTGTCCTTGCACAATACACCATGAGGTGCTTCATCGTGCAATGGCCCAAAATCAAGGCTCACCTCTACCCCATCTCCGTCTCCATATGTTCCATCAATAATCGTAATGAGCACACTGTTGGGAATCAAGGGTTCATTCTTCTTTCCCATTAGTTCACTGTTGCTTATGAAATCATCTAGAACATCATAGGTTGAGTACAGTTCCGAAATACTATTAATAAGAAGTTCCGCAGGAGCTGCGGTTTGCTTAACTTCTGCCATATCTGACTCGCGACATCCCATAAAGGTGCTTAGAACCAGAAAAGCCATAAGTATCAATTTCTTCATTCTCAATAGATT